>JAIPJP010000026.1 GCA_021734105.1 Candidatus Woesearchaeota archaeon | reverse complement strand
ATCTTTCACGCATTCAAACAAAAGTTTGGAAGTAGCGTGAGCTCTCGACACATCGCTTCAGCAAGAAGCGAAGTATATTGCAAAGCAATACTTCACAATATTTTCTTGCTTTTAGCAAGACTCTCGGGACAAACCCGTTTAATAGAAAAGATTTATAAACTTGTTTTAAGAAAAAATATTTTGTGGTTTGTGTGAAACGATTATTACTACCCTTATTTTCAATATTAATAGTAACTACGCTTTTATTTTCGTTTGTAGGACTTGTTTCTGCTGAAAAAGCTATGTTACCAGAAACAGAACCAGAATGTTTTGTAAAAGATACGCAAATTACTATGATGGATGGCACAACCAAACCTATTCAAGACATTGTCGAAGGAGATATTGTTCTTGGTCAAAACGGATCTAATATAGTAACTTCTTTATATCATTTTATTCTTGGAAACCAACCTCTTTATTCAATTAATGGAGGTAAAGCTTTTGTAACTGGAGCTCATCCTTTTATGACTCTTGATGGTTGGAAAGCTTTTAACGTCGAATTTGCTAAACAGTGGAATCCCGGCCTTGACATCGCTCCTTTAGAAGAAGAGGATGTTATTCTTACACATAATGGTGACGTGCTCGTGCAAAACGTTGGTGTACATGAAGCTGCGAACACGACGCGAATCTACAATTTTGGCGTGAATGGTGATAAAACATACTATGCTGATGAATATTTAGTGCACAACAAAGGTGGCGAACTCCTAATCTGTATTGGGGGATCTAATGATGGTGACATTTGTACTGCTGATGCTGATTGTCCTGATGGTACCTGTGGTGGTGGTTCTGGAGGAACTATTCCTACATCTAGAAATTGTTGGACGCCTTGTAATTGCGGTAGTGGCGGGAGTTTAACAACTATTCCTATTGAATATTCATGTTCTGATTATGATTATTTAAGTTATAATCCGTTGCCATGCAGTCCAACAAGTCCTTGTGCAGTGTATTCGAATTGTTTGAGTGCTGGTCATATTTGGTGTGGAACAACAAGTAGTGGTTTTTGTCATGCTGACGGCGCTTCGGCAAGAAGTTGTACTGTTCACTATGCTGAAATGATTAATGATGTTTCTCACGTAAACCCTACAAAATTTCATTTTACAACCTTAACATTTAACACTGGTGCTTCTTTGGATTTTAGTATGGATAAACTTTGGACTCCTACCGAGGATGCTTACATATTAGAAAATGATTTTTCTACGCTTACTGTTACTTTTCCACATCCAAATCGGAATGGTGACATACTCCGTTGTAGTAATAGCTTATTTGGTCATGTCTATTATACAAATAAAGCTGGTGGCAGTTATGAACCCGGATATGATTTTTATATGAGTGGGTACTGTCCTCTAGGTGATAGTAGTAATAGCGATCAATCTTTTTCAGGTGCTGGCGGTATGGGTGGAATTGGCGGAGTCCAACCCATGGAGCGTGGCGGTTCTGGAAGTATAGTTACACAAGGAGCCGGAGATCCTTATACGCTTGAAGGAGGACTGGGTGGTTATGGTGGTCCCAACATCGAAATTGATGCTACTACAATAAACATGGGCTTAGGATCATCTATAAGAGTTAATGGTAGAGATGGTGCTAATGGGCAAACTGGTGACGTGGTCGAAGGAGCACTTGTTGATAATTTTGGTTATGGTGGCTCTGGCGGTGGTGGTGGTGGCGCCGGCGGATTACTCACTATTGAAACAGATATTTTAGACATGGCTTCCACAGCTAGCTTTCAAGCCAATGGTGGAAAAGGTGGCCGTGGTGGTGCTGGTGGAGATTCTGACGATAGCGGAGATGATGACGATGGTTGTTTTGGAGGTAGTGGTACTGGCGGTGGACCTGGAAGACTAGATATTACGGTAAATAATTATGCTAGTTCTACGTTTAATTGGGTAAATTTTAAAGCGGAAGCTGGTCCTGGTGGCGATCGTCCTTTTAACACCGCATGTGATAAACGTGGAGAACCAACACCTGGCTACACTCCTTTTATTGGTTATAGAACAAAAAGTCAAACAATTGCCTTAACGCATCCGGAAGTATGTAATGGTCAAGATGATGATGGTGATGGTCTTGTTGATGAAGGACTTGATTGCAGTGGGATGACTGAAGTTGTTAATTCTGATTCTTGTAAAACCGTTCCTTCTTTTGAAACTAGCATTGGGTTTGATGATTCACAATATTGTGTTTATGGTGCTCAATGTCGTGGAGGTGCATTAGATTATTGTACTCATGCTTCTATGAATCATCGTTGCATGGATTATCCTGGTGGCGGCATGGTTGGTTGTGTTAGTGTTTTTAGAGGTGGAGATGATGGTTCTGACCCAAACACTAACTTTCCTGATATAATTGATGATATTCCTTGTACCTATAGGTCTACTTTACCGGATTGTTATTGTGACTATGATAATAATATTCGAGCGATTCGTTATTATTATGATGAAGATGGGGATGGTTATGGAACTGACGCGTATAGAGATACGTGTAATCCTGGAGACGAACTAGTGTATACTGCTGTTCGAAGTGGTGATTGTGACGATACTGACCCTAACAGGTATCCTGGTAACACTGAAATTCCGGGCAATGGAATTGATGAAGATTGTGATGGCGTTGACGGTGTTACTGAGTGCGATCAGGGCAGCGATTGTCAATCAGGAGAAGTTTGTATTGAAGATGCCTCTTCGTCTTTAGGGGGGTTGTGTAAAAATAATTGTGGTTTTGATGCAAAACTTTGTTCGCCAAATCCAAGCACGAGTTACTATGATAATTATGGTATTTGCGTGGTTGATGGTAGTGAGTCTACAGGAACATATAAATGTGACACTACTATTGCCGTTGAATCAACTTGGTCTTCGTCAACAGCATATTTTGATACGTGTACTGAAGTGATTTCTAATTGGATTCCTGCAGGTCCTTGGACTGCGGTAAGTTGTGATCCTGATAGTTTGGCTGGTGGTTATTCTGGTACTGGTACTTGTATGGCTGATGGTTCTTGTTGCGCAGCATCAACTGAAGTTTGTGATGGTCTTGTTGATAACGATTGTGATGGTCTTGTTGATGAAGAGGGTGCTTCTGGTTGTACGCCTTATTATTATGATGTTGATGGTGATGGGTATTATTATGAGGGCGCTGATTCAAAATGTCTTTGTGCTCCAACTGGTTATTATACTGCAACGACTCCAGGTGATTGTTTAGATACGTCTTGTGATGCAAATCTTGCTCTTGTTTTAGATAGTTGTGGAGTTAATGAAGGTGATGGCGCAGATATTTTTGATGTTGGCGAAGTTTGTTTTGAACAGTTTACTGCCGGGGATTGTTTAGCAGAGGATGATACTTGCATGTGGACTGGTGCTTCTTGTATTCCTAATGAAGATATTTTTACTGCTTATTTAAGTTCTGAAGCCAATTGCGTGGTTTTATCGATTGAAGCTTGTTTGGGAATGAATACTGTGGAGGATTGTTCTCTTCTTTCCTTTTGTACGTGGCTTATTGATGCTACCACTTTTAATTCAGGAATGACTGATACGTCTGTTGATAGCGCTGTTGGTTTTATTGCTTCTTCTTGTGATGGCTGGGATAGAGATTGTTCTGATGGTGATGGTAATTATGTTGCTGAACTTGAGCATGGTGTTGTTGATTGTTATCCTGATGCGGATGGTGATAGGGTTGGTGCGGATAGTACTCTACAGTCAATATGTAGTTCTAATTCCAACTATAATAGTCCTGAATCTCCTTTTAATGTTGTTTGTAATGGCACTGATGGGCAATCTAGAATTTCTAATTACACGTTTCTATATACTGATTTAACTAAGCTTTCGCCTAATAGTTCTGCGTGGGATAATCCTCCTTTTGATTGCGATGATACTGATCCTTCACAGTTTTGGAAGTGTTGCGGTGCAGGAGAGACCATTATTACTCGCCAGGTCGGCGCTCCTGGTCATTGGGATGTTGTTGATTTGTATGATTATCCTTGGAATAGTGGTGGCGGTAATGAGTTTATTGATTATGGTGTTACAGAGGCTGCTTGTTGCGTTGATGCGGATAGTTGCGTGTATGAGCATCCTGTTACTGGTTGGGCTTGTAGGCCTAAGGGTTCGAATATTGTTTTTGGTGGCGATGATGCTTCTGATAGTTCTATTGCTTGCAGCGATAATAACGTGTGGGTTGATTGTGATGATGATAGTTATTCGTGCACCACTCGTTGCGGTTTTGCAGGTTCTTGGGTGATGCCTGATAGTTCAGCAACTCCTTTTGGTGGCTACACGGCGTATGGTGTTTCAGGCTATGGTCTTCGTGCTGAGTGTTGTGGTGATGATGCTAGTGAGTTCTTAAGTGTTGGTGCTTGTTATGCAAGCAATGATCAATCTACTATTTGTTGCGCTGCTGCTAATCAATATAATTTAGATGGTGTTTGTGTTCCTTATTCGAGTTGTCCTGATGTGATGAAGGGCGCTCCGGTGTGGGTTGAGCATCCTGGTGCTTCTTGGGCTGAGTTGGCTGCGATGGAGAGTTCACTTCCTAATGGGTATTGTTGTAATGGAACCGCTGTAGGTGGTGATAATTACGGAACTCATCCTTTATGCGTTACATCTATGCAACCTGGTTGTTATATTGATATTGAGTCTGTTGCAACGAATGATCCTTTAGCAAGAACTGATTGCGTTGTTAATAACAAGTGCGTGCTTGAAAACAGTGTTCCTCCTGATAGTCCTTTCTTTTTGTGTGAGGACTCAAAGAATTGTACTGAGGCGAAGAGTCGTCTTGAGTATCGAAGTGTGACGAATAGTTTAGTATGTGATACGTATACTACAACAACTGAAACGGTTAGTTGTTATCCTGAATATGATGGTTCTTCTGATACGAGCGAGTGTACTGCTGTTGATGTCACAACGTGCACGGGTAGTGGTACGTGTCGTGTTATTTGCGAGCAGAATGCTACAGGCGGTGTTACTTCTTGTGTTGAGGTTTGTGATGATTATTCTTGCTCAACTGAAACGACGTATCGTGGTCCTGGTGATTGCACGTCTTTAACGAGTGAAATTTGCACGACAAGAGAGCAGGTTGATGTATCTAGTGTTACTGATTGCGAGGTTGCTAGTGCGTGTAATGAGTTTGGTTGTTGGCCTAGTGATTGTAGTCCTTGTACTGCTACTGGTTGCCCTGCATGTAGTACTTCTTTTTACAAAAAATCTGTTGTTTGTGATGACCTCTCCGCTTGTGTTTCGTATACGTCTCCTGTTGGTTGTATTAACGATATAACTCCGCAAGGACGCAATTTAACTGTTGCTAAATCTGATGGTGAGTTTGTTCAATGCGCACCAAATAATAATGTGTTTGAAGGTGATTATTGGTGTCCTGCTGATGGTTTTGAGTATGAGCATGCTTCTAGTCGTTGCGAGTTACAGCAAGAAGTTTGCGATAGTACTGCTTTAAATTATGGTTGTGATGTACTGACTGCTTCTCCTACTGATGTGTGGAATCGATATAATGCTCAGTGTGTAGGAAATACTGTTGCTCCTGTTGGGACTTATGATACGGCGTGTTGTCTTTTGACTAGTTTGAATGGGTATGAGTTATATTGGGAAGAAGAAGATTCGTTAGATTCTGTTAAAATTTATTAATTCTTTTAACTGTTGTAATGTTTGCGGTTTGTTTCCTTGACTCCATTCTTTGGCGTGTAAAGAAAAGTTTTGTATGCATGACTTGCAGTCTTTTCTTCGTTTATCCCGTTCTGAAAAAAAGCTTTTTTTTGATATAGTTCTTTTATGTTTACTGTTCTTTCTGCGAAGCCTTATTACTTCAAATGAGTTAAAAATACATCAATAGGTATTGTTCACGTTATAGTTTTGGCCAAATGTATGAGGTCTGTATACAGAAATTTTCACTGGCCATGCGCTCGCAGGAGTTAAAAAGACGCGAGAATATCTTATTGTACGCAACAAAAAGAAAGATTTAAAAATTATTGTAACAATATTGCTACACATGGAACAAATAAGTTACAAAATAGTTATGGAGTTACAAAAGCACAAAAGTCATCTGCGTGCGTTGGCCAGTAAACTTGAAATAAATCATATGACTATACAACGAAAATTACACAAACTAAAGGAAAATAATGTTGTTGATTATGAACAAGAAGGAAAAAACAACGTTTATTTTTTAAAAAAGAGTATTGAAGCAAAAATTTATTTGAAAATGGCTGAACAAGAAAAACTATTAGATTTCATCAAAAAACAACCAAGATTTAGAAGTATACTTGAAAAACTATTTGAAGAGGATGTTGACTTAGCGTTACTTTTTGGTTCCTATGCAAAAGGAACACAAACAAAAAATAGTGACATCGATATGTATCTTAATACACAAGACAAAAGAATAAAAGAAAAATTAGAATTGTTAGATTCAAAAATAAATATTAAACTTGGAATCTTTAACAAAGAAAATTTGTTGATACAAGAAATTATAAATAACCATATTATTCTAAAAGGAGTCGATAAATACTATGAACTCATTAATTAAAAAACTTTTAAAAGAAAAACAAATAAAATTAACTGAGCCAAGCGACATCATGTGCAAAGCACATGTGGAAAAATCAAGAAGTTCTTTGTTATCTGCTAAAACTCGACCATTTTCTTGTGTTATGTTTATGCAGAAACTACTGATGCGATAGCTTTGAATACCCAGGATAAATCTTGTTGTTTAAGTTCAGTTCTTAATAATTATCAATTATATTTTGATGGTAAAACTGCTGACTTTGTGAGCGTGTATTAGTTATTATTTGCTTTTCACCTGGGAAAATTTATAAACTTCCATTTCTAAGAATGTAATATGTCTTTATTTGCTTCTCCAAAGTTCATCGCGAAAAACATTATTATTAGTCTTGACTTTGATGGGGTGTTGGCTCATGGGTTGGATGCTAAAATTCATTACGCCAAAAAATGGTTTGATATGAATTTATCTTTATCTCAAACTAAAAAAGATGGTTTTGAAGAGTTAGCTCATCATTTAGGAAAAAAAGATATTAATTATCGTAGTTTAATGGATCCTTTAAACGAGAAACATATTATGGAGTATAAAGTTCCCGATGGTTGTATTTCAGTTTTGAAAAAGTTACATTCTGAAGGTTTTCGTTTTGTTATTATTACCTCTAGAAACAATCATGATTATCCGTATGCAGTCCACTTTGTTAAGCACAAGTTTGGTAGTTTGATTAAATTTATTCATAATACTCGCAATGAACCTAAAACAGAGTTTGTTCGAAGACTTCGTCCTCGTGTTCATCTTGATGATGATCTAAAGAAATTAGTTGAGTTGCAATCTGAACCTGTAAGTCTTTTTTATTATCGTCAGCCAGAGAATGCGCATGTGCATTTGCCTTTGGGTACTTCACGTATTAAAGAGGTGCATTCATGGGAACAATTTTATCATTTTTGTCATGACTTAAAGATGTTGCATGAGGCTGTTTGTTGGAAGTTTGATGTGGTTAATGATTATCGTCACAATACTGAGATTGTGCGTTTATGTAATCATTTATCTCCTGATAAAAAACATCAGTTACTAAGTGAATATGCTTCTTCTAAACATAAAAAAGTTGCTTAATCTCTTTATTTTTCTTGCTGTTGTAGGTGATTCTTCTCAAGAGATACATTTCACTGGCCAAGTGCTCGCAGCAGTTAAAAAGACGAGAAAATATCTTATTGTACGCAACAAAAAGAAAAGTTTATATATTTATATATAACATCAGATACAGCATAACGCTGTATTTGGTGATATAAAATGAATGGTCTTTCAACTAAAGAACTTGAGATTATTGCTTATTTGGAGTTTGATGGAAAGTATTTTTTTACTAGAGATGATGTTAAACATTTTTTTGAAACAAAAAATCAGGAACGTCACACGTTTTATAAACTCCTTAAAAAAGGTCGTATTGAGAAACTTAACAAAATAAAATATTATCTTGTACCTATAAAGGCAAAATCAGGCAAATGGGCTGAGTGGTCTTTTATTATTGTTGATGAAGTGATGAATGGGGAGGATTATTTTATTGGTGGTTGGGCTGCTGCCAATTATTGGAAACTTACAGATCAAGTACCTATGAAAACAGAGGTGTATTCAACAAAACGACAAGGTAAAAAAAAATTTCTTACTACGTCCATTATTTTTAGACGAACATCGTCTAAACGACTTAACAAAGCCGTAACAAAAAAAATAGATAATCATACGTTTAAAATTTTAAGTAAGGAGGAATCAAAAAAATGGCTATCCCAAAGGAATTATTAGTTAATGAATTGACTGAAATAGTTGTTAACACTGGATTTAAAAAAGAGCTCATTGTCAAAGATTATTATTTAACCATTCTTCTTTATGTAATGAAAGATATCAAAGGTCTTTATTTTAAGCGGTACTGCTTTGCAATTAACTCTTCTTAATCATGCTAGAATTAGTGAAGATATTGATTTTACTTTAGATAGACCCTTAAAAGATATACGAGAAGAAATAATAAAGGTAATTGCTGATTCCACTATATTTGCTTCTATCACAGAGGATAAAGATGTTGATGGTTTTGTAAGGTTAGTTGTTTCGTATACGTCTATGTTGGGAGCAGACCAAATATTCATCGACCTTAATGAGCGAGGAAAAATTTTTTTACAACCAGAACTAGTAGAGATACAACATTTTTATCCAAATATTCCATCGTTCACAATGCCTTGTCTTAATCAGAAGGAAATGGTTGCAGAAAAAATTGCAGCTGCAATTGGGCGAAACAAACCAAGAGATCATTATGACATTTACCAACTCATTAAACATGGTATTTCCTTTGACATGGACTTAGTAAAAAAGAAGTGTGAACAGTCAGGAAATGATCCTAGTATTTTGAAAATGTTTAATCGTGCAAAAAAACTACATAAAAAATGGAATTCTGATATGTTTCCTTTACTAGTTGAAGAAGTGACTTTTCAGGAAGTGATGAAGACTCTTGCAGAATATTTTAATCTTAAAGAAGAAAAAGATACTAAAAAAGACACTAAAAAAGAAATGAAATAAGTATGTATTTTTTGCTCACTAGTTGGGTGCTCGTAGGGGTTAAACATGCAGGAAAATAACTCAGAGCTAGACTGTGAACAAGTAACGAATGTGCGTGAAAATTGCCCCAAAATCCTTTTTTAATACACTAAACTTAACATTTATGTATCTTTTGGATTAACTCCAACAGAATATAGAAAATTAAAAAACTTACCAAAAGAAACCAAAGAGAACTTAAGAGATCATATGGATGATTTAGAACTTATTTTTACTATGCTTGGAGAACGAGTTACAACTGAAATATCTGAATAAGAAGAACCGGATACTTTTGATAAGAATAAACAAATTGCAAAAAGAGGAGGAGGTGTTGCAGGTACTGCGAGAAAAGAAGCAGAAAAGGAACTTGGAAGAAATATAATTAATCCAAAAAACGCTCAAGATATTCATTTTAAAGAAAAGAAGAAATTAAAATAATTTTTTATCTTCTACTCATTCTCGCGAAGATTCTTATAACTAAACGAGTCATAATCGTATAGATACCGTGCTTGTCCTTGGTTTAGAATAAGTGTCGCAACGCGTTTATCGCGGTTGGTAATGGGGCCGCCATCTTCATCCATGAAGCTATCGTAGTTTACTTCTCCAAGACCAATTGCTCGACCATGTTCTTTATTAAATCCTGTTTCATTTCCCCCCCATGTAATTTTCGAGTAGAGAATTTGCCATTCTCCTGTGCTTTTTGTATAATTGTTTGATGTTATATTAGGTCCTTTTGAAACAAATGTAATGACTGAGTCTGGATAATAATTATTTTGATGATTGTAGTTTTGTTCATCTTCGATGGTGAGGTGGTAATTATTCATTGTTCGAATGAGGTGTGCGTTTGGTATTGCTGCTTGAAAATTGGCAATATGTTGATCAATATCTTTATCAAGTTCTGCGAGGAATGCTTCGTAGTTAAAGAGTGCTCCTCTGCCCATAGCGTGTTCTATGTTTTGATTTTTTGTCATCATGTTAATTTGATATGCTGGTAGGGTGATGGTGTCGTTTGCTCCAAAATCGTATGTTCCTGTTTCTCGTGGTAAGGTCCAGTCAAATGTTTTCATGCTATCTATTGCAACATCTGGTTCGGTAATGGTGTATCTCCAATCATTAATGGTGCCACCGCGAGCATAATAGCCTGCTTTGCCGCCAATGTTAAGATATATTTCTGTTCCTGGTGTGAATCGAATGTTTGATTCGTAGTAACCGTTCGCGTCTGTTGTGTCTCTATCGAGTTCAACGTCGTCAGTAAAGTCATATGGTGTGTTGTTTGGATCGTTCATAAATTCTACAATAACACCGGGGAGTCTTGCGATTGCTTCATCTTGCAGCGTTCCATCAATACTCATGAGTGCATCCATATCTCGAATAACGCCGTTGATTTTTGAGTGAGGGATTTTTTGTATTCCTAAAATGTCTTCGCGGTTCTCCCCTGCAAAGATAGTGAGCGTTGTATCGTAGGGCAGAAATGGTGGGCTTGTTGCTGTTGGCTCGATGTGTACGTTGTAATCTTCGCCGTCTGCATCTGTTGGTAAATTGTACAAGTCATAGACACCACCCGCATCTGTTGTGTCAATAAATTGTTTTGTCGTATTTTTTTGCATGGTAAATGTTATTTGAGATCTTGGTAGATAAAGATAATCTGTTCTTTCGACAAATCCAAATGCTCGTCCATATACTGGATCTTCTTGTTGTGCAATGAAGTTGTGATTGTTCTCGCCTTCTTGTATGTTAATGATTGTATCTAGTGTTTTAAATGCAGGACTTTTTGTTGTTGATTTGATGTGCACGATGTATTGTTCTCCGTCGCTATCGGTAAAAAGATTATTTATGTCGTAGTTTCCTGCAGCGTTAAGCGTGTCTTCGTAATAGGTGGTAATGTCTTCAAGATTAGTAAATGTTATTGCTGCATAACTTAGTGGAATGTCATCTTCTCGTTTTACCTGTCCACTCGTGCTTGCTTGTATGGTTTCTGGTTTGAGTGTCCAGTTGTTGTCTTTGTTTTCGTACATGTAGAGTGTGCTGTCTAAGTCGTGCGCTCCTCGTCGAGTTGCGTTGATGTTAACGAGTATGCTGTCTAGTTCTGTTCGTTGTAGAGGGCCAAGTGTCGTGTCTGGTGTTGCGACGTATTCCCACAGGGTTTCGTCTCCTGTTTTTACGGTAACGTTTGTTCCTGAATCTGTTGTAATGCTCGCGGTATATTCTGCTGGAATAAATGAGAAACTTGGACTGAATGTATACTCGTCCCAGACGTTAACGTTTGTTGTTTCGTTGACGTCTTCGTGGTGATGTTTGTGTAAGTTGTACGTGACAGGAATAGTTTTTTGTACTGTTTTAATAGTGTCAAAATCATAACTTTCGCTAAAATTTCCTGAGAATATTTCTTTTCCATCAACAGTTATGCTGCCATTAACTCCCAAACCCAGATAACCTGAAAGGCTGATATGTGCGCTATCAACGGCCATGTCGAGTGTGAATGGTGTATCGCTATCAGTTATTGAAATGCTCTTATTTGCGTTAGTTGTTTGCAAACTCGTCGCGCTTGGCGTTGCACTCGCACGTAGAGTAATTGTTTTAGGATCATATGGAAATGCTTGATAAGGAATGTTAAATGTTGTGTTAAATCTGCCGTTTACATCAGTTGTTATGGTTTGCGGATTTCCTTGTTCGGGGGTAAGTTCTACGTTGAATCCTTCTCCGACGCCCTTTCCTCCTAGCGTTACTTGTCCAACAACTGGTGCGCTATAGCTTTCAAGATTTGGTGTGACAACATGTTCTGGATATGCTGTTTCTCCGTTGTAGACTTGTATTGAATCTACTACTGTTGCAAAATCTATTGCTTCATTGCCATCTGCTGATACTTCAATGTAATAGGTGATAGGATTATTGGTCGCTGCTGCTTTTAAGAGATGTCCTCTTTCTTTGTTATTGTCTATGTTGACTCTTGGTGAGGGTCCATCATTAGTAGTTATGATTTTAAGAATTTCTTTATTGTTTGGGCTTGTAATTTGTGCAAAATACAGTCCTGCATCATCTGATTGCCATTGCGTGCTTAGTTCGTGCGTGTTTGCGTTATAGTCGAATGGAATGTTGTCGATGAGTTGTCCTATGCTGTTGATAATGTGTATGCTTTGTGGTGTTTCTGGAACTGTCCCTGTGATACCTATTGTATTGCTATTTCCGTTATTAATGACGGTAAGTGGTTTTTCTGCATAGTTTCGCTCGGTAACAGGTGTTGCCATATCGACTAGGTAGGTGCCGCCTAAATCTGTTTCTAGGCTCTCAAAAATATTTTGATCTGCTGCTTTCCAGATGTTTACGTTTGCGTTTTCTATGACGTGTCCGCTCGTATCTCTAACCATTCCATCTAATCTAACTTGGTTTGGTTCTTGTCCATATCCTTGTATGCCCTTAAGAAGTCCTAATGTGATGGGTACAGCGTATTTGGCGTTTCGAACGATATGTTTAAGACTCATGTACTTATTTGAGTCGTTCACATTTATAAACATTTCGATTTAATTACTATTTACAAGTGACAAATAGACTGTATGGGCTGAAGCTCTGTAAAGGGATAATTTTCTGAAATCTATTTTTAGGCGTTATTATTTGAATCGTTGTTGAATTATTTTGAATTTTTCGATAAATGCATCCTCAAGGTTAATTTCTTCGTGATTAGCTAATTTAAAAAGAAGAAAGAGTGTATCTGCAAGTTCGCTAGAGAGGTTCTCTTTATTGCTAGTTCTTAATTCTCTGGCTACTTCGCCGATTTCTTCAACAAGATGATTAAATATTTCTGAGCTTTCTGTTTGCCAGTTTTGGTTATTAACAAATGTTTTTACTTTTTCTTGTGCTTCATCCATAGGTAAGTTCATAGATGTTTTTTTGTATGTCAAGTTATATAAATGTAGTTTTATTTTTGTTCATGAAATGAAATATTTTATGTTGAGTTTAAAAGATGAATATTTTCAGCGAATGGTAGATGGTTCGAAATTGTTTGAGTTTCGACGAGTTTTTGCAAGTTCGTTGCAAGAATCTTTTGTGGGTGTGATTTATGTGAGTTCGCCTGTCCAAGCAGTTAAGGGACTGGTGCATTTTAAGAAGCCATTAAAAGGTTCTGTCGATAAGATTTTGAATGTAGCGCGAGATTCAAATTATCCTTTTGTGGATGCTATTAAAAACTATTTCGGCACAAGAAGCACGGGTTACGCATTGCCTGTTGAACGGGTGGTGGTTTTTGATACGCCTATTCCGTTAAAGGTGCTTCGTCAGATTCATGCGGGATTTCAGCCACCACAGTCTTTTTATTGTTTAGAAAACGAACAATTTTTAAAACTCAGAAATTATGTTGTTGATTATGGTTCATTCGATGAAATTAACAAGTGATCCTTTTGAGAGGATTAAGCGAGGAGTAAAGAGACTTGAAGTTCGACTTTTTGATGATAAGCGTAAGAACATTGCTATCGGAGATAAGGTGACTTTTCTTAAACTTCCTGATTTGAAAGATTCCATTGAAACTGAAGTTATTGGTCTATCAACATTTCATGATTTTAGAACGTTATTTGAGGTTTTTGGAACGAATTTTTTTGGTCATGCACCAGAAACAACTGTAGATGAGCAAGTTGCTGATATGTTTGAAGTCTATACTCAAGAAGATGAGTCAAAGTATGGTGTTATTGGTATTCACTTCAAATTAGTTAGGTGATTATAATTTCCATTTCTGCACGAAATAATCGGTGGTGTAGTTTCTGAAAAACTTTTTTGAATCCGCTATCCATTCGCTAGTTTCATTCCAAATAAGATCGATACCTTTATTGCCTAGTGTTTTCTTTAACATTTCGTAATCACGTAAAGCAGGATGAATTTCTAAATAGGTTTCATTGTTAACGTATGTTGATTTTGAAAATTTTGACCCTGCCCAGTCTTCTATTAGTGGGCTAAAAAATCTTATAGGTAAGTCGTTAATTGCATAGCCAAGGTGGCCTAGTGCGGGGGTGAGTTGTTGAGCCATGCCAACCCAATCGCTTCCGTCCATCATGATCTTTACTGAGTTTTCTTTTTTTGATTGATCTATTAAGAGTGCTTTACGGATAATGCTTCGCACAGGAGTATTCAAATCAATAAAATCATTTCCGTTTAAATTTATTTGCGAGGTATATTTTCCGTGTTCAAAACAATTACTTTCAATTTTTAGGTGTTCGTTTTGTCTGATTTTTTTAGTGCCTTTTTCCGATTTATTGCCATAATATCACGTGGGGCAAATAGCTCTTACTTTGATTTCTTCTTCTAAGGGGTTTATTTGTTGAGCTATTTCATCAGTATCTAAAATAGTGAATAGTTTTTGTCGAAATTCAGAGGTTTGTTGTATTGCAGAATATTTCTTAATCGAATAGGGGATTGTTGCTCTTTGCGCTATTTCGTCTAGAAAATGGATGAATGAATTCATGTTTTGCTCAGCAAGATTTTTTCCTTCGGAGGTTGCAAAACATATCGGTTGGAAGTATGTTTCTCTTTTAACTTCTTTTTTATTTACAGGTGCATTATCTAATGCTTCGAATGTGACTTTAGCAGGTAGTTTAAATCGGTTCATTAAGTATTTTGCAAGGGAGAAAGCAGATGAAATTGTGGTGAGCGTTCCTAGGTGAGGGTTACTGTTTGGTTGGGATGAGACATATATATCTATTTCTTGTTGGTTCTTAAGATTTGGTTTTACCAGATCGCTTAAATTTTTAGAGATGTGTGCTGCTACAACGGGAGGGTATGTAAATCACTCAATCTTTTTGGGTTTGTGTTGTTGTAACCAGCTATGCGTTTTTTCGAACAATTCTTGTCTGTGTGGGTGGTTGTTTTTATAGCTATGATTGGCACCAGAAATAAGGTGTACTTCAGAGTTAGGTATGAGGGAATGCGCTTGTATGGTGTTTTGATAGTTGATTCGCGGATCATCAGTCCCATGAATCATGAGAACTGGTCTCTTAAGTTCTGCGAGTTTATGTTCTAGGTGAGTACTTCCCAAATCTTCGATAATTTGTTTACCTACTTTAAGGCCTTCTTTTTCTATATATCCGCGGGATATTAGCTCTGATTGAATTTCTGTTGTAGCATAACGAGGATACATATCTATTGCTGGAAATAACGCAGGGCTCCAGAATACATAGTTGGCAATTCGAGGATTATTGTGTATGGCTGCAACTGCAGCTCCTAAACTAAATCCTATGATTGATATGTTATTGTTGTTGTACTGTGTTGATAGGTGTTCTATTGCTGATTGTAAATCAGTAATTTGAGATGCTATGGATGACTCTAAGAAGTCTCCTTGACTTTCTCCGGCTCCTGCCACATCATAGCGAAAAACATTGTACTTGTGAACAGCAAAAAATGATTCGGCTTCTAAAAGAAGGTCTTGGTCTTTATTGGAAGCAAATCCATGAAGCAACATAAGGATGGGTGATTGTGCCCTTCCATTGTTAAGAATCCCTGATAATAGTTCGCCTTTAGCGTTAAGAAATGATTGCGGCTCTATCATACTTATCGTACTGATAGGTACGTTGTTATTTTATATAAATTTTATTGAATTGACGGGTTTGTCCCGAGAGTCTTGCTAAAAGCAAGAAAATATTGTGAAGTATTGCTTTGCAATATACTTCGCTTCTTGCTGAAGCGATGTGTCGAGAGCTCACGCTACTTCCAAACTTTTGTTTGAATGCGTGAAAGATG
>JAIPJP010000025.1 GCA_021734105.1 Candidatus Woesearchaeota archaeon | reverse complement strand
GTAAGAACATTTGAAAGCATGACTTGTAGACGAGCAATAACCCTATTAGAGAAGTCTAAACAATTAATTAAAAATTAAATGGCAGCTGCACCAAATTAAAAAAAAAGGTAAAAACTTAGTACAAAAATTGCGCTCACACCCTAAAAAGCAGGGCAATTAATCCTTGCCAAGGGCACCTACAATAAAAAAAAATTATTTGCCACAACCACAACCACCTGTTTTAGCTGCAGGACATGAACCGCCACAAGTACCGCTACAAGTACCATCACAAGCAGCACCATTTGCACCACAACTTCCAACAGGAATATTTGAAGTAACAAGTTCGTTCGTTGTTGTTGGTATATCAGTTGATTCTGCTGATGCAGGAGTTGTTAGAATAGTTAATGCTAATAAACCAACCGCAAAAACAGTTAACAAAGCCGCAGCTCCACTAAATACTTTTTTTACAAAATTATTTTTCATATTCAATCACCTTTTGCTTCTTTATCGCTTTTCACGATGTAACAATAAATATTAAAAAGAAATATTAAAACCATTCGTCGTTTAGAACAAAGCCTAAAACGTTCCTAACCCAAAAATTATTGTTTTAGAACGTTTAGAACACATTTTTACCTTTAACGGAACATATACTATTAAACATATATTATTAGAATTTCTTTCGAAGGAATATTTCTTTTGTTTTGCCGGCTTCTTTTCTTGCGATGATGTCGCGTTCTTCTAAAGAGGTAAGTAAAATGGAAAGTGTTGATTTACTCATACCCATTTTAAATCTTAGCGTGGATTGTTTAATGCCTTCTTGGTCATGAATTACTCGAAGAAGTTTTCGCTCATCATCAGGAAAAGCAGAGAGGAACGCAGTAAGATTATCTTTTTTTGCTTCTTCTTTTTTTGCTTCTTTAAGCGCTCTAACTACACGAATATTTTGCTCAACAAGCAATTTTTGCGTTTTATCAAAGAACATAAGATAGATGCCTAGAATAATTAACGAACCAGAAATAAGCCAACCAATAATATACAATGCATCATATTGTTTATGCAAACATTTGCCTTCATCGGTGATGCAAGTGCCTGTTTCATTAATAGCCATTAAAGCTTCAAGATCAGCAGCTGCGTCAAGATTTGTTTTCAGGATAAAGACAAAGCCAGCTAGAAGAATACCAATAATAAGCACAATACTACCGATTTGTTTTTGATTCATTGAAAAATACCTTGGCGTTTTTACGATGTTCAAAAACAGCTTTCTGTTTTTGATTCATACATAGAGACGACGTGGCACCTATTTTTAAGCGTTGTGGAAATTCATTAGCATCGCAATAACATTGCGAAGTTGTTGTTCTTTCCTCCGGCTCGAAAATTCAAACGTCAAATGTAGCTATTTCTTTCGCTTTGCTTAGAAATACATTTGACTCAAGTACACTTCAAGGCAACGTTATTGCTCGGCTTTGTGACATTAAGACAGAATAGATATTAATACCCTTAACTTATTTAAAAAACTTTAAAAAGGATTGTGAGGAGAACTTTATTATAATGGTAGTTTTTCAAAGCAGAGTGCTGTTTAACAAATTCGTGAAAACAACAACCATGGATGCATTCTATTATTTTGTTATCTATTTGTATATCTCGTTTCTTTCACCATATCTCTCGACGCTAGGATGGTCTGAATCGTTAAAAGGATGGTTTTTTGCACTTTTCTCACTTATCAGCATTATTGCCGCGCCGGTTGTTGGAACACTTTCAGATAAAATCGGTCGTTTCAAAGTCATTCTATTCGGATTAGTTCTTGAAATTATCTCGCTTGGAGGATACATACTTATTACTGACCCCGTAGGACTTTTTTTAATAAGATGTCTTTCAGCAATCGCCTTTAACGCTGTCGTTGTCACATCACTTTCGCGTATTAATGACACTGTTGAAGACGAGAATAAACGAAGCAGCATCACAGGCACGGCACAATCTATTGTCTCCATAGCAGTTATTATCGCACCATTTATTGGCGGCTATATTGCAGATTATTATGGTTATGAATACATCTTTCTTACTGCGTGGACAATCATGATTTCTCTTTTACTTGGACTTATGATATATGATCTTTGTTTTTTTAAAAATAATTACGAGCATCGAAAAAAAGAGAAACTGCGAAAAAAAGATTTTAATCCACTTAAAGATGTTCGAGATGTTTTGCGCGTTAAAGAACTTCGAGCAGTTAGCATCCTAGGAGTTGCAGCAAATTTTTCTATCCCCTACATGACACTTGTTCTCCCTTTCTTTATTATACAACAAATGGGGCTGTCCAATTTACATATGAGCGTTGCTGTATTTTTAATGGGTTTGGCGCACACACTTCAATTCTTCTTCGGACGAATTGCAGATACTATTGGAAGTAATAAAGGAACGCTCATTGGTCTTTTACTCAGCGCCCTGACACTTGTAGCAATGAGCTTTGTAAACAACTATGGGCTACTTCTCGTTCTTATTTTTGTTCGAGCAATAGGGGGCTCCTTTTGGAACGTTTCTGCATGGTCATTTATGTCCACCATTGCAGAGAAAAAAAGAATAGAAGGGAAAGTAGTGGGAAGCTTCACCTCCATTTCTCGAGTAGCAGTTACGATTAGTTTTGTTGTTTCAGGATTTCTCTTGACGAGTATTGGTCGAGGTATTTTTGCACTCTATGGTATCATCATTATCATGGGCATTCTTGTGGCAAAAAAACCAATAATGGGAACCACTATTAAAGTAAAAGAAACAAGATAAAAAGAAAAAAATATGAACATCTAATAGACGTTCATTTTTGTTGGCAATTCTAAATCAACGTTCTTTACACCTTCAAGCGTATCCAAACTATTAATTCTTAACAGCCGAGGACTCTTGGTGTAGAGCATATCTTCAATGTACAAAGAACGCTCAACGCCGGCTTGGTAGTAATAATTACTATCCAAGCTACCTGAATGATCAATTAAACCACGAAGCTCTATTTCTTCAGTATCAATATCAAAGACTAAAGCACCGTTATAGGTTTCTCCTTCATCCCGGTAATTGTAGCTGTAAGCGGGAATAACCAGCAAGTTCTTCTCTTTACTAAAGAGGAATGCTTTATGCTCATACTCAGCAATGCTTGAAGCATATTTTTCTTGTGTGACAAACTTAGCAACCTCCTTTGGGTTTACTACATCGCTCACGTCAAATAAAGAGATTTTGAGTCCTTGCGTTCTACCCATATCCGTTGCTTCCCGACCAATACCAATAATATGATTTTCATCATACGGATGTAAGTATCTACTAAAGCCAGGAATTTTTAATTCACCAAGCGAGCGCGGATTTTGGGGGTTGCTTAAGTCAATGACAAAGAACGGATCAATTTGCCTAAACGTTACCATGTATAACCTATCACCAACAAATCTTGTTGAGTAAATTCGCTCACCCTCTGCAAGACCAGTGAGTTGGCCCACGATTTCTAAATTATCATCTAGCACCCATACATTGTTTGTTGATTCAGATCTCTCCTTTATAACAGAAGACCATACAGTATTAATTGTTGTTGCCACACGAAGATTTCCCTCATACTCATCTAAAGAGAACTGATTAGATAATTGACCAGGAACTTTCCCTTGACTAGCAATTGCTAACTTGCCATTGTCTGCACTAATCTTATCGATAAGAGAATACTCTAAATACTCTAACTCTTCGAGTTGCTCTGCAAGCTGGGCATCAACATCTTTTTCAAAAGTAGATTCTTCTTCAGAAGACATGGCATCAATGTAGTAATAATACACCTGCATAATCTTTTGTTCTTTTTCTGCTTGGTTTAAGATTTTATTATCAATTTTCTTAATGGATGCAATAAGAGCCCTATCAGCTTGAGTTAAGTCATCATGTAATACGTCTTTAATAATTTCTTCTCGAAGTTCCCACTCAGAAATATACTCTTGACCAACAAGATAAATATTATTCTCAGACATATACACTGTTTGTAAAGATTCAGTTGTGATTGCCACAGAATCCATATCATAATCATCCACATTAATTGCGTGCGTTGTAATAAGCTGCAGATAATTATAAGGCATAGGTCTAAAGAACATATCATCAATAGGCATACTTCGCACCACATCATTTTGAATAATAATAGGCGTTGGATACTCATCACGAACTCCAGGACTAGCCTGAACAACTAGATATACATCATCGTCAATGAGTCGAGCATCAAAATAACGACCTTCAAATTCAAACTTCTCATCAAGCACGGGATTGTTTCTATCACTTACATCATAAAACTGAACAAACGTCATACCGCTACGAGGTCTAAAGCCTAGTTCATCATAAAAATCATTATCATTAAAGGTGCCAAACACAACGAGTTTATCATCAACAATAAACATGCTAGTTGGATTGTATTCTTCAAAATTTACTGTGCTCAGCACCTGTGCATCTTCTGCTGGATACGCTTCAACAATATAGAGCATACTGCCAGTAATAGTATAAATATACTCGCCATCAGTTTTAATAATATCAGCCTCATCAACACCAGTTACTTGATTGTTGGTTTCAGAATAAGCAAGACCACCACCATTCATAGTCATAGCAGTATCTGCACTTAATTCAACGCTCCTAGAAGGCATTGCGACTTCTTGAACCATATCAAGACCATACATCATATTACCATACAAGCTTTTTGAGCTAGAAGAAGCAAGTTCTTGATACTCTTCTACACTTGCAAAATTTTGTAAATCAGGAGTTTCTATTGTACCTTCATACTCTTGATACGTTCCCGTATACGGCGTGTAAGGATCGCTTGTCGTACAGCCAGTTGCAAGTAAAGCCACAACTAATAATTTTATTAAAAATAAACTTGATAGAGTTGTTTTTTTCATGATTTTCACCTTCATGATTATTATAAAGACAATCTTGCCTATATAACTAATAGTAAACTTCAATTTTTATTGAACCTATAAGTATTTAAATACTACGAAGCTAATCGTTCGTATATGAAGCAACTAAAAACAGTGACTGCTGAACCAACTATTGCCTACATCACTGACCTTCATGGAAATCGAGAAGCAACAAGACATGCAGCAACCTACCTTAAGGAGAATCCGGTCCACATTATTATTCTTGGTGGCGACATCCCTGATTTTACACCAAGCACATTAAGCTATCAATTACGAATGTTTCTTAAACTAAATAAACCAGTTATTATTTTTCCAGGAAGTCATGAAAATAGCGAGAACTATACCAAAGCACTCAAAGAATTTTCCAAAAATACAAACCTTATAGATGGCGTAAAAGAACGACACATTGTGCTTAATAATTTTAATTTGCTTATCGTACCAGGAAGCGACACCGTTAGCAGTGGCAATCGTTCATTTAATGGCGGCACCTATAAACTCACCAAAACAAAAAGTCCGACAACAACTGCAAAACTCACCAAATACCTTAAAGAACATAAAATTGCAAAAAAAGCAACACCAATTGCTATTAGCAACACCACCAAACACTATGACAAAAAACCCGCGATCATTTTTGCACACATCCCGCTTCTTTGCAACACGCCAAAAGGAATTGATATCGCTCGTTTTGGTACCTTCAAACACGCATTCACCATCAAGCCAGCAGATAGACGGAAAAAAATATTTAATAAAGAATTCAACCCAGAATACAATCCAAACATCTTAGTTAATTATGAACAAGCAAAACTGCTTAAAGAATACCATTATCCAGTTATTATTAAAAAAGAAAATGTCGGTTCGCCAACACTGAGAAAATTTGCTCTGAAAAAAAACATTCGTGCATACGTTTGTGGCCACATACACGAAGCAGGACCAAAAGCAATTAATAAAGAAGAAAAAACAGTGCGACAAAACAACTGGACAAAACAAGTCTTCATCAACAGCGGACCTGGAAGCGAAGGCAACATGACTATTCTTACACTCAACAAAGCAGGAGAAGTCAAATACAATTTTGTGAAATTTTAAACTATCTAATTCGTTTTCTTAGTATCTTTAATTTTTATATACAAAATTAATGCTGGAAGGAGAATTATAGAACCTAAAGCAATCGTGTATCTGGGCGTAATTACATCTGCTAAATAACCCGCAAGAGGAGAACTAATCACAAATGCAAGTGCAACAACCATACCACTAAAAGAGGTTACCGTAGCCCTGAGCTTTCCCGGAATAAAACTGTGGAAAAATGACTGGTTTACAGGCATAAACATATACAACAAGGTAAATGCCAAGAAAAGCACAATAAGCCCCACCACATAATGTTGAATAAATATGACCGAAATATCCAGTAATATAATTGCACCAATTAAGAAAGCCAAATAATGACTTTCTCTGGAAAATTTCTTTGCAAGGAATTTAGTAAATACAGGAACCAAAACACCTAACAACGTACTTATTGAGAAAACAAAACCAAAAGCAAATACAGGCAAGCCTAAATTACTAAGGAAAGGCTGCCACATCAAATCACCAGCAAAAGCATCTCTAAACATAACAAAGAATAACGCAAAAATAATGAAGAGAAGCGTATGATGACCCACAGCATAACGTAGCGATCTTTTTGATTGCAACATCACATCCCTATAGGTTAACTTTTTTTCTTTAGTAAGTTTATGCTCTTTTACAAAAAACAATATTCCAGCAGTAATAAGATAAGATAATGAAGCAAAAAGCCAAATGCTGCTTAGCCCCTGCTTACTCACTACGAACGCGCCAAGAAGTCCAGAGAAAAACAACGATGCAAAAATAATACTTTGTTCTTTAATGAAAAACTCTTTTACTAGATTTTTCTTTTTCCAATAATGCAAATTATCAACCACCCAAGACTCTTTAGCTCCTGAGATAAAGGTCTGAGCAAAACCCCACACCAGAAAAATAACGAGTAACCACTTAAAGTCTTGAACAAAAGAGAGAAAATAAACAGCGATACCAACCAAAATATAACCAAAAATTACAGAGAATTTTCGACCATATACATCAGCAATAGCCCCTGTAGGAATCTCAAAAACAAAACTTGCAGCAGAAAAAACAGCAAAGAGCAGACCAATCTGAAATAAACTAAGATATTGTTGAAATTGCAATACCCAAAACGCAGGAGCAAAATAGAGTAAATGAGCAATAAAACGCTCCACATAAAAAACTCCTAGATATTTTAACTCATCCTTCTCAAAAATATTCATAACAACATCAAAAGAATAAATCAATTCAAGAATTTATTAATGTATGGTAAACAAACACGCAGAAAAGAGCAATTATTCTTGAATAACACCGAAACCAATCAAACGGAATCGATTGCCCATTCTTCGAGAAATAGTTACTTTTTCACCGACAGCTGCTGCGATTGGAAGTTTGAGCTTGCACGTTGCAACACCTTTTTTGAGTTCAACAATTAATCCAACGGTTTTTGCACTATTCACATTTAAGAGAAGCGGTTCTTGCAAACGCAATGGATCAATTTTTACATCCTCACCAACATTGACGACACGCTCAAGTAAGGTAGTTTTTAATTTTAAATCATACCACACAGGAGGCAAAGTGCCAGGAATACCAACGGCATTACCTGTTAAATGATCACCTTTAACAATTGCAGCGTCAAGACTGGTAAGAATACTAGAACTGCCACCAGGCAATAATTCTTTAACAGACTCACTTCCCGTCATCATACCAGTAATCGTTGCAAATAAAGGTTTTGCAACCAACTTATTTTGTTCTTCAACAATACGACCAGGACGAAGCTCAATTTCATCGCCAACGTTAAATTTGCCTGTTACCACACTACCTCCTAAAATACCACCAATAAGTTTTGTTGGGTTGTTTCCTGGCTTGTTCACATCAAAAGAACGAGCAACAAAGAATTTTGCAGGAGCATCTTTATCGCGCTTCGGCGTTGGAATATATGTCTGAATAGCATCAAGCAATACATCCATGTTTACACCATGCTGTGCGCTGATAGGAATAATAGGCGCATCTTCAAAAGAAGTACCTGCTAAGAATTTTTTAATTTCATTATAATTACGCATAGCCCTGTCTTGACTAACAAGGTCAATTTTATTTTGCACCACAAGTATATTTTTTATGCCAGAAAGTTCAAGAGCCATTAAATGCTCTTGCGTTTGAGCTTGCGGACAGGTTTCGTTAGCTGCAATAAGAAGCAGTGCGCCATCCATAATCGTCGCGCCAGAGAGCATCGTTGCCATAAGACTTTCGTGGCCAGGAGCATCAACAAAAGAAATTTTTCGAACCGTTTCAGTAGCTTTGCCACTCACAGGATGCTTTTCTTTAGTTGTATAACATTGCGGCTCAGGAAGTGAAGGGTCTTTGCGAATAACTGTGTCAGCATATCCTAAACGAATAGTGATACCTCGCTTGAGTTCTTCAGAATGCGTATCAGTCCATTTCCCCGATAATTGTTCAGTTAATGTTGTTTTTCCGTGGTCTACATGACCAACTAAACCAATGTTAACTTCGGGCTGAACAACAACTTTTTTTAACTTTTTTGGCATAGTCATGCAGAACAGGAGATGATTTATAAACTTAACCTAATTCAGGCCGAGAAAGGCTTTAGAGAGCCTTTTGGAGAAAAGCTTATAAAGAGAAGTAGTATCCTTGTGTTTGGACGGTCAAAGCGACGTGGTTCTACCCGATCCCTTTTCGAACTCGGAAGTCAAGCATGTCTACGTTTTGCATTGTACTGTGCTTACGCGCGGGAACTGCAGAAAGCTGTCCACTTTCTCTTACCTTAATTCTCAAACAAAAATAACCCCTTTCAAATAGCTGCTAAGCAAAAGCGCATGCAGCTCCTTTTGCCAAGTAAGACTGGCAAAGCAGCCACTTTCTCTTACCTTAATTCTCAAACAAAAATAACCCCTTTCAAATAGCTGCTAAGCAAAAGCGCATGCAGCTCCTTTCGCCAAGTAAGACTGGCAAAGCAGCCACTTTCTTATTCTTAGCTATTCTTATACTAGGCGAGTGCGGTGTTACATTCGGACAATATTCCTTAGTAGAAGAGGAAGAAATCTATGACTAAAAAGTTGCTCGAACAATAATTCTAAAAAACTAATCACGTGAAAGCGTTGGAGAGATTAATGATCCAAAGTCTAAATCTGCTTCAGAAATATCTGTTACAATATCACCATTTGCGATACGAGGAAGCGCGCCTGTTTCATTTAAATGATAAACTAAAGATACTATAAATTTATCTTTATGTTTTCCTAAAGCTAAACCTGTTTCTTGACAACCAATAATGTATTCTTGATTTGGCATGACTAATGGCTCTGAACTATACGTTTGCACCAGTTCTGTGCCATCGGGATATGTACACATCATCCGCTCAATGTGAACCTTTTGTATAGGGGAGAATTCAATTAACACAACACCACGACCATCAGCAGAGGCTCCATAACAGGTAAATGCAGGACCTAAAAAACAAGAATTGGGAACTTGACTGCGAAGATCGCCTAAACCAAAACTTGCAAGAGCGCCTATAACAACAAGCGCTGCAAGGAAAGCCCATCCGTAAGTTGTGAGAAATTCAAGTGCTGCTTGTGCTTTATATTTCATGGGGCTTCTCACCTAAAAAAAATAAAAAATAAAAAAAATGCTCAAAAACATGTTGTTTTTGGCAACCTGAAGGTAAAATAAAAAAATTAACTAACTTTCTTGAATAGAAGAGAATATTTCTCCATCAACTGTTTGACTCAACTTTTTTCCTAAAGGAGTGTAGGTAACTCTTGCTTGAATCTTAATTTTCTCACCAGCATCGGGAAATATATTACCATTATCATCACAAATTAACTCTATTGTATCTCCTGCAGATACTTGACCAGTACCAGCTGCAGAACAATCTAAATCGCCATACTGACTAGTCATAGTAATATCGCTAATATTTAGCGTACTCCCAATACTATTTAGCAAGATAACAGTAGCATATAACTCTCCTGAAGCCCCATTATTTGTTAATTTATGTTCGTAGCAACTAAGCTCTGATGCAAAATTACACCTATTAGGAAGGAAATTACTTGGCGTTAAAATACCAAAACCAGCAAGAGCACCAATCATAACTAAAATTACTAAAAATGCCCAACCATAAGTTGTTAAAAATTCAAGCGCTGCTTGACCTGTTCTATTAAATTTCATGTTGTATACACCTCATACTAATACAATTCAAGGATAATAATACCTTAGTATACTGGTTTTGTCAAAATTATAGTATATAAATGTTTTGGCAAAAAGGCGTTGTTCCAAATGAAACTTTTATTGCCTCCTTTGAAAAGATGAAGTTAACAATAATTTAGTAACATGAAGAGGTTGTTTTATAAATAAGTACTTCTTTACCCTTTAAACATGGATGCTACGAAGAAAAAAGAGCTCAAAAACCAAGCAAGAACACACTCACCAGTTATTGCTATAGGAAAACAAGGCGTAACAAAAACTGTTATAGAACAAATAAAAAAATATTTACAAGCGCATAAATTATGTAAAATAAAATTTTCTAAAGATATTACTGATGAAATGAGTCTGAGCAAGAAAGCATTCGCGTCATATATTGCAACGCAAACTGGAGCAGAGCTTATCGATCAAATTGGATTCATTATCGTTTTGTGGAAACGATAAAAACAGAAACAAGCGAATCAACAGTCAAAAATCTGAATAGAAGGATATCTTTGAAGAACTATTCAATAAAAAAAGAAGTACCTGGACAACGTCCAGGAATTTAAAAATAAATTACTAAAAAACCATGCTTATAGTTTTTTTAAGTTAGCACTTGCAGTAAACTTAATTGTTTTCCGTGCTGGAATTTTAAGTTTAGCTCCAGTTGCAGGATTAACACCGACTCGCGCTTTACGTGCAACTCGTTTAAACGTACCTAAACCAACAAGTTGTACTGTGTCGCCTTTTTTTACTGTTTTACCAGTAAGTCCAACAAATTCAGAAAGAATTTCATTTACTGCGGTTTTTTGATAACCTGTTGCTTTTGCGATAGCTTCAACTAATTCTGCTTTATTCATATTTACATCACCCTATTGTTTTTTATTCCCCCATCAAATCAATGTTTTCGAAAAGGAATAGGTCTTTTCAAGAGCGAGTGATTTATATACTTTTTGTTTTTTATTCCTCGGAAAGCCCCATTATCAGAGCAAATCCACAAAATCATTCGACCAAGAAACCTTTTGACCAAGAGCAATATCGTGTTGTTTAATCGTGCCTTTCGGCAATTCAATAAAGGTTTTTGCAATTGCTTTGGGATAATAATTTGAAAATGGTTTTAGCGTCACCTTCTCTACTACAGTATCAGCGGCATCTAAGAAAAGAATATCAATACTATAAAAGACAAACCACATTGTAATGACTAAACGGCGCTCAGCATAAAAAGGAAAAACATACGCAAACAGACCCTTAGGAAAACGAAACATGAGGCCAGTGCCTTTTTTCCAAAACGAAGTACATAGCGTAACCGTATCAGCAATTCTTCGTTTCATAGTTTGCATTAAATATGTTCTCATATATAAGAATGAAGGATTCTGAAGCGCGTTTACTTAGGAACTTTTAGTATCTAGTACGAAGGTACAAAAAAATTATAAATAATTTTAAAAGAATTAATGTTAATATTTATATAATAGAAAGACTCGATAACACCTTGTTGAGGTGGTTTATATGAAAAAATACTTAGTACTACTCGTTATTCTAGTTTTAAGCAGTATGCTCTTACTTACAGGGTGTGGCAATACGCCAACGAATACAAAGGATGATTTACCAACAACTACAACAAATGATAATCCAGCTAGCGACACCAGCACAAGTACAACGGACACTACAAAGCAGCTAGCAAGCGAGATTACCTTCCCTCTTAATAGCGCAGAACTTACCTCCGTTGTTTCTGTTAACAATCACGTTTACACTCCAGCACCGACACCAAACGATCTGAATGACATAAGTAGCATTCGAAACATCAAAGGAACAAAAACATATGAAGCACATATGCAAGTAGATATGGAATTTGGACAAACCAGCAAATACCAAGACGCGTTGATTTACATGAAAGTTCTTGGCACAGGCATTAGTGGTGAGCGAACAAATCTTGTTTATGAAGGAGTACTTAAACAAGGCAAAGAAACTATTACACTTATCCCTATTATGCAAACACCTGCAGAAACACCACGATTCGATTTCTGCTTTGGCTTCGCACCTAATTTCGATCCATTTAATGATGATGCCGACCCTGAAATTGCTTGCTTTACAAAGCGATTAGAGGGAGCAACGCACAATATTGGTCTTACTAAAACATCATTTAAATTTAACTTTGATGATAAAAACAAACAATTAGGCGATAACCTTACCGCAACACAAGATGTTTTATTAAAAAACCACGGAACAGCGCCGATGATATTTTATATCTACACACCAACTACAACAACATATTCTGTGAGAGCAAGCCAACAAGAATATTTTCTTAAACCCGGAGAAGAAGTAAGTGTTACATTTACCGCGACATGGCCTCTTACTACAGATCCTATTACCGCAAGAGATAGTATTATCGTTTATAGCGTACCGCACCATTGCGAGCTAAGTTATACTTGCGCAGACGAAGCACGCATTAATGAAGAAATTGAAATAGGTTTTGAAACCTAAATAGAAAACTTGCGAGGAATAAAAATATGGGAAAAACATGCACAAAATGTAGTAGTAATATGCATAAAGTACGAACAATGAATAGTGGCAACGCGACTTATGAAACGTGGCAATGCGACGAGTGTAATCATCGAGAAGAAATATGTGTAGGCCTAAATTAACATAAAAAAATACCTATTTTTACAACAAAGGAATATCTTTTGTAATAGTATTTATTTTTTCTTCTTCATTCGGACCAATAACTGCACATGTAACGGTTCCAGGAGCAACAACAGTTTTGCCCGCATCAGTTATTACTGCAGTTATTAAATTCACATCTTTTGCTTGTTGCACATATTTGTAAAGTTCTTTTTCATCAGCAACTCTAAGCGCAATTTTTTTCATACCAGCTAAGCGCCAAGCCTTAACTATTTCTTTCCCTCCAGCTGCAGATAGCTGCTTAAGAACCCCATCAACACTAGCATGCGCTGCTTGTGCTGCAATCTTTCCTTTAGGAAGTTTAAGGTCTGCTCGAATGAGTATAACTTGTTTATATTCCATTTAATTCACTTTATGCAATTCTATAACAATATTAAGTAAAGATAATACGCTAAAAATCATAATAATCATATTTTGTGCGCTTGCACTTAAACCAATCGCAAGCGATTTTTGACCTGCTAGATAATTATATAATCCAGCAAAAAAAACAAGAACAAAAACTACAAGCAATGTTAATAAAGCAATAATTAATCTTCTTTTATGCAATTTATTCATTTTAGAGCGCCTCCAAATTTATTTCAAAAGCAACAACAGGCGTTACTAAACCAAAATTAGTTAATACTTGTGGATGAATTTCTCCAATAATACCAATAACAATATCATTAACAATCACTGCGCCCGATCTTCCTTTAATAAAAGATGGATGATGAACAGGCTTAAATGATGGAGTTTTGTTTCTTGACAAAAGTAAACTTTCAAGAACCTGTCTTATCTGTGTGAAGGTTACTTTCTTATCAGCAATGGCCGCTGCAAAATGTAACTCATTTCGACACTTCACATCTTTTGATTCATCTGGAATAACTACAAATGAACCTTCAAAAATCCTTTGTGGCAAAGGCTGCGTTCTATTATGCATAAAACATTTAAGCTCTTCAGGAAGCAAACTTAATCGCATCATAGTTTGCGTTTCATTGCCATTAGCAACAGGGATAAAACCAACAGTATCTTCATTAACCAACATATTTGTCAGTTGTTCTTGCTTACTTGTTAAACCAAACGTATAGGTTTCTAAAAATCCCATGCCAACCATGACATTTGCAAGTTCTTCTCGAAGATTAGAAAGGGGTAATGTTTGTCCAATTGTTGAGATATTTGGAAATGTTAACGGAAGATTATTATACCCATATGCTCTTACTATGTCTTCAACAATATCAATTTCGTGCCATAAATCTTCGCGGTATGGCGGTGCGGTCACATGCAATATTATTTCTCCATCCTCTCTATACTCAGCATTAACAAACTCATACATCATTTTTCTTAGAAGCGGCTTAAGTTCTTCTAAAGAAAGCTTTAAACCAATATATTTCTCTAACGTTTTACTTGAAAAAGAACGTCGCTTGCTTGCAAGGTTTGGCGTGATTTCAGATTCTTCGGAAGCATATTCTAACTTCATTTCATAAATATCACCACCCATATCAGCAAACATGGTAGTAAGATTAGTTAAGAGTTCGTGTAATAAAATTTTATCAAAACCGCTACACTCAATAAAAAGTTCAGATGTTTGCATATTAACTCGGCCAGTTTTTTCAGAATTAATAATCGGCGGCATAGAAAGAATATCTCCCTTAGCATCAACAAAAAAAGGATAAAAAGCTTTTCCTTCTAACAAATGAGCATACTCTTTGCCTGTTTCATGCTGACTCAAAATTTGCGCTCCAGACAATTCTTGCGTTTCACCTAAAGGAATAAATGAGATTTCTTGTGGAGGCGCCGCCGTATAAGTAATAGGCAATTGTATGTTTTCTAAAGGATAAATACCAATTGCGCCACGTGTTCTTCCTCGACCAAGTGTTGCATGTAGTTTTTCTTGGACGTTAATAACTTCACGAATTTTTTCTTGAGTAAATACGATGTTTTTAACAATAGCACAAACTGTAAAAGGTCGAACAGCTTTTACTTTATCATCAATAATAACTTTGTAAGACTCTTCGCCTTGAAATGTAGTATATTTGGGTACGGTAGGCGTCACACCCAAGAATGATTTAAGTGACCGAGCAATACCTTGCAAACTCAATAAATCAAGACGCTCGGCAGTAACTTCAATAGTTAACTCATCATCAAGCACCCCATCAAGTTCCATACCCATATCAAATAAACCTTGCTGTAGCTCAGGAATACTTAATGGCTTACCCAATTCTTGTTTGAGCGCTTCATAAGATATTGTTATTGTTGGCATAGGCTAATCCTCTAAATTTGGTTGGGGAGTTATATGATTTGCAATCCATTCAAAACTTACTGTTGGACCAACGAGTTCACGCAAGTTATTTTTTTTGTTTAAGATGGATGCGACTCGACTTGCACCCATACCCCACGCAATCACTGATTTGGTAATACCATAAGGCGCGAGCGACTCTGGACGAAAAATTCCTGAATTAATAAGCGCATACCATTTACCAGAGGTTTCATCAAAATAATGAGCTTCTAAACTTGGCTCTGTGTAAGGATTATACGTTGGCTTGAAACGAATTTTGTGAATACCTAACCGCGCATAGAATTCTTTAACAAAACCCATTAAATCTGAAAGAGTGAGATTATCGCCAATAACAAAACCTTCAGCTTGCACAAACTCTGCAAGGTGCGTTGCGTCAAGCGCTTCATTTCTAAAATCATTTGCAATATAAAAATACTTACCGTCTTTGTTGCCAATCTTGTTAAGATAACGAAACGTTGTTGCTGTACTGTGAGTTCGAAGTAAGAGTTCTTTTGCTTTTTCTGCATCCCACGGCTTACGATAACCAATTGAACCAGTATCGCCACCAGTTTCATGAACAGCTTTAACTTTTGTAACAAGCTCCGAACTAGGAAGATCGCCTTGCTTTCCTACAAAAAAGGTGTCTTGCACATCACGAGCAGGATGATCTTGAGGAATCCACATGGAATCCATACACCAAAACGCCGTTTCTACCCACGGACCCTGCATTTCA
>JAIPJP010000024.1 GCA_021734105.1 Candidatus Woesearchaeota archaeon | reverse complement strand
GATATTTCATGCCTGAAGCATGAAAAACTTTAATAACTTGCTTGTGTAAACTAACTTCATACTGACCGGAAATTTCTGTCTGAACCATAGTAATTTCTTGTCAGTATACATATTTATACCTTTTTGAACAACGCCAAAAATACATAATATTTATAAATAAAGCTATCCTAATATAGACTTATGGATACTCAGAGAATACCTTCTCTAGCACAGAATGCACATTACATTAAGACAAAAATAGCACATATGCAAGGTATGCAAACAATTCTTCAACAACAAGGAATTCCTCAAAGCAATTTTATCACTAATCAAACAAACGAACTTGTGGACAAACTCAAAATGTTTGTTGATGAAACAAAAACAAAAAAAACAACTACGCAAACAAAGGATATCTCCAGCCACTTAAATGATTTTGCGAAAGTAACCACCGCATATCTTGATAACTTCTCGCCTCAAGGTGATGAAATGCTCAACCAACTATTTACCCAATACAAAGAAAGTCTTAATCAGCTTGCAGAACAAACGAGTTATCTTGGTCAAGAAAACAACATAAAAACAAAACAACCAACAGCAGTACAAGTTATTGAAGACCAAATTAAAAAATATTTAGTTGGAAAAAATGTAAATATTATTATGACTGAAAAAAATGAGTTTGTTAAAGCAAGTAAAGAAACTATTGATTTTATCGTAGCAAATATTTGTTCAAACATTACAAAATACGCAACTGAGTCTCCAATCGTTATCGTCGGTCACAACCACACAAAACATTATTATCCTCAACGAGAAGAAAAAATCGATTCTTACATCATTAATATCACTAATGAAATAAATCATTATGCAAAAAATACAACTAGCAACAATGTTGGTTTAGAAAGTATTCAAGAAAAGGCAGCTAAAGAACTATTTGATTTTCATACAACAAAAGAAAAAAACAACAAATATTTTCGTAATGAATTAGCTCTGCCAATTTATCAACCAACACAAGAACTAAATAAATAATTACAAAAATCCTTCTAAAGTTCCTTGACCTCCTGCTTCGGGTTTTGCTTCTAAATCAAGTAATTTGGCCATAATAAGAAAATCTTTTTCAACTAGTTCTCGAAGTTTAGGATTATATAACATTGCTGCAGGATGATACATAGGAATAACTAAAAACTCCACACCATCAACCAAAAGAGAATGCTTTTTTCCATGTAGTGTTGTAATTCCTTGTACTTTACGCATCTCTTCAGGATCAAATCCGGATAATACAAATTTTGTAGAATAATTTCCTAAGGTTACAATTACTTTTGGTTGAATAATTTTGAGTTGCTTAATAAGATAAGGTGTATGATTACAAATTTCACCCATAGTTGGATCTCGATTTTTTGGTGGTCGATATTTAAGAATGTTACAAATATAGACATCATCAAGCGTCAGCCCAATCTTTCCAAGAAGTTTGTCTAGTTCTTGTCCTGCTCGTCCAACAAATGGTACGCCAAGTTTATCTTCTTCTGCTCCTGGCGCTTCACCTATAAAAACGATTTTTGCTTGAGGATTTCCTTTTCCAAAAACCATGTTCGTTGCTGCATCCTTTAGCTCACAAACTAAATTATCTTCTATTTGTTTTCGTAAGGTATTAAGTTCACTTTGTGGTGATTGCATTCGCATAATCTTCTACATAAACTAACTCATTAAAATACTTTATTAAAAAAAATAACGTAGCAACAAAAAACCACTCTAGATATTAATATGCATGCTTTGCAGTAGACAAAAAAGTTAGGTGTGAAGAACGAACCAATTAAAAAAACACAAAAGAAGAAAAAAAAGAATAAAAGAACAAAAAAAGAAAAAAAGAAAAAATCTCCAACAACTAAACTTTAGTTGCGCTAAACAAATGTGTTTTTCACAATAAAAGGATTGTTTTTCTTCTTTATTTAAGGATAAATACTGGCGGTCTATTTACATTTTCAACAATAATACTTACTGTTGTGCTTACGTCATGTAAACCATCACTTACAGTGACAATAACTTCGTGTTCGCCCGCATCATCATAGGTTGTAGTGTATGTTGCCGTATCCATAAATCCTGAAAATGTAAACGTCAAATCATCGCCATCTGCATCAGTAGCTACAACATCTAGTGTTATTGTTTCTCCTTCTTGAACAATTATCGGTTCTAAAGCTTCAACTTGAGGAGCTACATTAATTTCCGAAATAATAATTTCAAGTGGAACTATAACATCATTTACACCATCAGTTACAGTAACTTCTAAATTGTATTGGCCTGCATCACCCCGAGTTGTTTTCCATTTCCCTTGTTCATCAAAGAGTATAGGATAATACACTGTAAGAGGTTCATTATCAGGGTCTGTTGCAACAACATTTACAACAACTGTTTCGAGTTCTTCAGCATACAAAGTATCAATTTCTTCCACAACTGGAGGTCGATTTTGTTCATTAATAAATAACTCCATTTCGTGAATGGTTGATTGAGCTCCATCGGTTGCAGTGATGACAACAGAGTATTCTCCTGCATCTTCGTATGTTGTTTGATAGGTCAGTTCGTCCATAAATCCTGAAACTGCAAAAGTTACTTCATCACCCTCTCTATCATAAATAGTGCAAGGCAAATCTATAAATTCTCCTTCAGATACAATAAAGTAATCTGGACAATCAATAACTGGTCCTTTATTTGATGCCTCTACAATAATTCTTACTTGTTCTGTTGTAGAGAGTACACCATCACTTGCAGTAAGGGTTACTAAATATTTTCCTTCATCACCATTATTAGTTTGCCAAAGCCCAAACTCATTAAATGGTGCGGAGTAAGTATACGTAATTTCATCGCCATCTGGATCTTGTGCTATAAGTTTTGCGAGGGAAACAAGGTCTCCTTCAGTTACAGTAATTGAGGTAAAAATTAAGTCTTCTGCCGTTTCTGGTGCGAGTTCTTCTTCAGCTGTTGCGTTTTCTTCAGATATAGTTTCATTAGCTTCCCCCGATGTAGTTGTATCGGTTTCGTTTTCCACTTCCACAATATCAGGAAGCTCAGTTACCGTATCTTCATCAGTGAAATTAAATCCATCTATAATTAACACATCGTCACCTGTTTTATTCTCTGTTGACGGCAAATATTGATCAACTAAAGAACAAGAAGTGAGTGTTAATGCTAAAACCATTATTATACTTATTAATATATACTTCATTATCTACCACCCTTCAGTCTTGGCATAAACTAAGCCTATAACATCATTATAAACCTTCACACCGTAATATAAGGACTGTTTCGTATTTCTTTAACCTCGAGGAAGTATATAATATTTTCTATTCCTCAGTGAATAATTTTATACGTAAATTACTAGCAAAACACAAGTCATGCCAAAAATAAAAATAATGCCCTGCTAAGCAACAAACAAGCATATAAAAACCAAAGATATATAAAGGAGTACTAGTATAGGAATTTGTATCCTAGTTGAGGTGAGCTGAATGTGTGAATATCATTTACAAGAAACGTGCTTTCATCCAAAGCGTGTAACAAAAGGGCTAGTAGCACTGCCTTGCGAAGTACACGATTGCGAACACTGCACAGATAGGCCTTGGCAAACAAAAAAAATAGCGGACGATTTTAGCTATTATCATAGTATTCTTGAGATGATTAATTCTAATGAACAAAATCTTCCCCAAACAACAACAACCATCCAAGAAAAAAATAGTAGGAGCAGGAAATTTCCTGCAATCTTACTAAAAAATCCTTTGCAAGGGTTATTCAAATAAGAATCAGTCTAAAAATAAAAGAGAGCATACTAACAAGATACTCAAAAAAAACTGATGTAAAATTAACCAAGCGAAGGTAAAAAAGAAAAAGAGTGTGGAACTTTTTTATAATGTGGTAACAACTTTGTCAATGAGTGTTGCCACATCTATTCCTTTTTTAGTAAGAAGCAACACCTTTAATCGACCACGTTTCTCGAATGTTACAAGACCTGCACGTTGCATATCTTGCAAAACTTTAACCACGTGGCTATACGTACAGTCAACACTCTTCGCTAATGATGATGCATACACATCACCATTCTTTTGTAAGAGATGAATCAGCATTAATGCTGGCTTTTCACGAAAGAATACATTAAATATTTTTTTTGGTTTTACCATACTACTTCCCTATTATATATTATGAAAAAAATATAAACAAACCTATATCTTGGAACATAAAGTTCCTATATAAATGTTTCGATATTTTGAAACGACCAAAAATAAAACGTATTTTCAGGCATATTTTGGTTTGAATTGTTATTCAAAAAAAGTTAATCTAAACTTTCCCTCAACAAGATAAAAAAAACATCTCTCATTTAAATATCTTTTGCAGTCACGCATAAAGAAAGACAATTAAAATAAACAAGAGAACAAGTAAATAAGAGAAAGATTTTAAAGAAACCTACAACTCATTTAAGCAAAGCACACTCCTATGGTGTAGTCTGGATAGCATTGTAGCTTGCGGTAGCGAAAAGTAAACAATTCAAAAAAAAAGCACACTCTTCGCTGTAAACAGCTATAGACCCGGGTTCAAATCCCGGTAGGGGTATTTTTCTTTTGAAAAATGAGCCTGCAGGTTCCGAATGAAATAAGACTACCGGTAGGAGTATTTTCTTCAGTATACGCTTAAAATTACCATTTAACCCCTCGCACTCATCAACACGAAACAATTATAAAGAATAAAAGATAAAATAAACAACAAATAACAGCACGGAAAACAGGTGATAGTATGTCCTTATTTGGAAGAAATAAAAATAATGAAGCACACACTGCAAAAATAAATCAAGCTCATACGCATGCATTAAAAAATCTCGCAAGAAATATTCAAGGAGAAGGTTCTATAATCCACAAATATGAATCTAATCTAAAAACTGATGCAAATAAAGAATTTAAACAATTCAACGTAGTAGAAAAAATATTCCATTCGTTTAGAAAAGATGCACATTCAGCATATAACTATATTGACGTTGCAATTAAACACGGACACATCTCTTCAGAAGAATATGAACGATTTGAAGATAAGTCGCGAAGTGCACAAAAAGATTTACTAAGTTTAAGAACTCGATTAGGACCAGAAAAACAATTAGGAAGAGAAATTATTGAATTAACCGCTCGATTTTTAGAAGAATTACATAGACTTAAAGTTCCTATAATCAGACATGCAAGTCATGAATTACAATTATTATCTGATGATGAACAAAAAATCGCAAAGTACGCGCAACATCTAGAAGAAAATATAAATGCAATTGCCACGGTTTTAACAAAAGGAATTGGCATAATTAATCAATTACAACACAATGTACATAACAATCAATTACTTCAACAATTTGAGTTAATACAGCAGCAACTATTTACTGATATTGAATTATTCCGAAAAGCAATACACGACAGTAAGCTTATTCATCAAGATAGTATGGAACGAATTAAGGCAATAGCACGTGATGATAAACGACTTAATCAACTAGTCGAAAAGCATCTCAAAGATATAAGAAAAGAAAAGCACACAATTGGTTCTACAAGGTGGGAGAAAGATCAAGTTGATTCAATGAGTGAAGAAATGAAACGAGAGTTTGGTATCAGCGAATCAGAAGTAAGAACAGGACATTTCCAAGACAATTAAAGTACAAGATTAATAAATAAGAGGATTTTTCTTTAACTATGGATTTCAAAAAAGAAGTTGCAAAAGCTATTGCTAAAACCATTAACAAGCCAGAGCAAGTTATAGACCATATGTTGCAAATCCCTAAAGAAAGTAGTCATGGAGATATTGCATTTCCTTGTTTTGGTCTTGCTAAAGAATTAAAAAGAAAACCTGTACAAATTGCAGAAAATATTGCAAAAGAATTACAAATTGATTTTGGCAAAGCTACTGCGTTGGGACCTTATGTGAATATAATCATACAGAATAACAAATTTATAGCACCACTTCTAAAACACATTACAGAAGCAGAAAAATTAATTGAGTCTAAAGAAAATAATACTATAACAATAATAGAATCACCAAGTCCTAATACCAATAAACCTCTTCATGTAGGTCATCTTCGAAATATGCTTCTGGGAAGCACATTAACTAACTTAAAAAACGCATTAGGTAAAAAAACCCATCTTGTAAATCTAGTTAATGATAGAGGCGTACATATTTGTAAATCCATGCTCGCATATCAAAAATGGGGTAATAACCAAACACCACAAGAAGCAGGTAAAAAAAGCGATCATTTTGTTGGCGATTGGTATGTAAAATTTAATCAGGAAGCAAAAAATAATCCCTCGCTTGAACAAGAAGCGCAAGAAATGCTTATCAAATGGGAACAAGGCGATAAAGATGTTATTGCTCTTTGGAAGAAGATGAATAATTGGACTTATGAGGGTTTCAAACAAACATATGACTCAGTTAATTTTCATAGTGAGAAAGATTATTTTGAAAGTGACATTTACAAAAATGGACGAGATATTATTCTTAAAGGTGTAGAAGATGGCGCATTCTATAAAGATGAAACAGGCGCAATCATAGCAGACTTAACCGATAAAAAACTTGATAAAAAAGTCTTACTTAGAAAAGATGGAACAGCTGTATATATTACACAAGATATTTTTCTTGCAAAACAACGTTTTCATGATTACAAATTTAATGAATTAATTTATGTGGTGGGTAATGAACAAGACTATCATTTCAAAGTTCTTTTTGAAATTTTCAAAAAACTCAACTTTCCTTTTGCAAATAATTGTAAGCACTTCTCGTATGGAATGATTGATTTACCTACAGGTAAAATGAAAAGTCGAGAAGGAAATATTATTGATACTGATGAGCTCATTGCTGAAACAATAATTCTTGCAAAAGAAGCAGTAAAAGAACGATTCGCCGATTTAGATGAAAAAGAAGTGAACTCTCGAGCACACATCATTACACAAGGAGCAATTAGATTTTTCTTTCTTAAATTTGATCCTGTAAAAAACTTTGTCTTTAATCCAAAAGCAAGTTTGTCGTTTGAAGGTGAAACAGGTCCCTATGTGCAGTATACACATACACGTATCGCATCTATTTTACGAAAGAGTGATACTCAACCAAGCAAGAAAGAGTTTGCAACACTGCAAGAACCTGAAGAAAAAGAAATTGCAAAACTCATAAACTCTTTTCCAATAATCGTAGAAGAAGCTGCCGAAAAACTCAAACCAAATCTCCTATGTAATTATTTACTATCGCTTTGTCAATCATTTAATAGTTATTATAGTAAATATAAAATTATTCAAGATGATAAAAAAATAGAAGCTGACAGGCTCGCACTCATTCTTGCAGTAAATAAAGTTATTAAAGAAGGTCTTAATCTTTTGGGGATACAAGCACCCGAAAGAATGTAAGTTAAATAATTGTTATCAGATTAAGAGAAAAAAAGAAAGTAAAATAACAAGAAAAAAAACAGCTACGTTATCTTGTAGAATATTTCTATTCATCACAGTTCAGAGTAGAATAATAAATAAAAATTATCGTAATTAATAAACAATTTTTCGAGCAGAACAAGAACAATCCTACACAATAATGCAGTCTTTAGAACTGAAACATCAAATAATAACTCCTCCGAAAAAAAATTATTTAAAAAAAATTAATATAAACAAGGTCCAGGGGAAAACTGGACCCTGTCAGGTGTTGTGTGGGTGTGAGATAAAAAAATTAGCTAAAAGACTCTTGTACATCAGCGTAATAACCGCTAAGAAATGCAGCTTCTTCAAAACTTAATTCGTCATTGTAAAGGAGATTTTCTACAAAAATATCATCTTGCATAGATAAAGAAAGGAAATCAGACTCGGACTCAGATTCTCCAAATACATTTTTTACATACCATTCCTTCATATAAACCACCCCTGGTTCGCAATGCGTTAATGCAATGCATTAGTTCAATTAATACATCCGCTTCTATATAAATATTTCGGTTATGCATTGCATAAGTGCCATGCAGAAGCGAAATGTTTATAAAACCAAATACAACTAAGAAGATTATGCAAGCATATTCAATTGAATTAAGCAGCATTCAGAAAATTTTAGAAGAAAATCCTCAAGGAATGACTGTTTTAGACATAGCTAAACAAATTAATATTAATAGAAATTCAGTCGCAAAATATCTTGATGTACTCCACATGGCAGGAAAAGCCAGTATGAAAAGCGTAGGTCCTGCAAAAGTATTCTTCCCAGCACAACAAGTACCTGTTGAAAACATTATGAATTATTCCAAAGACATGTATCTTATTCTTGATGAAGAAAAAAAAATAGTTGATACTAACAAAAGTTTCTGTTCATACATAAAAAAAACAAAAGAAGAAATCCACCAAAAAACATTCGAAGAAATAAGTACCAAACACCTATGCACTAAAGAAGAATTTGCTGAAATTAATAATACCATTCGAGATGCATTAAGAGGAAAGGAACGCGAACAAGAATTCAATTTCAAAAAAAATAAGTGGTTTTATACAAAAATAATCCCAACAAAACTAGGAGCTAAAACTGGTGCAACAATAATCCTAGAAGATATTACAACAAAAAAAGAAACAACAAAACAACTCAAAAAACTTAATAAAGAACTCGCCGAAGAGCGAAAATTATTCATTAAAGGACCTGTCATCGTATTCAAATGGTATAATAAAACAGATTGGCCTATCACCTATGCAAGCGATAATGTGGAAAAAGTACTCGGATACAATAAAGAATCATTTCTTAACGGAAAAACAAAATATGTTAATTTAATTCATAAAGAAGATTTCATGAGGGTCAGCCATGAAGCAAGAAAATACGAACAGCGAGGAGATGAACAATTTCACCATAAACCTTATCGACTTATCAAAAAAGATGGGTCTGAAATTATTGTTGATGTACATACATTAATCGTAAGAAACAAAGAAAATCAAATTAATCACTATCTCTGCTACATCGTAGATATTACTAACTTTCTTCACATGGCAAAAGAACTCAATAAATTCCATTAAGAACAGCAGCAAGGCAAACAACTGCGTTATCTACTTCTCCAAGTCCAACTGTGGCGCTGCATGGAAAAAAATAAGAAAAAGAAGTAAAAAAAATTAATCCAAATTATCGCTTGTTGGAGCACCAGCACCACGATAAATCTGCGCAAAGCTCGGTGTGACAACAATATAATCATCACCAAAGCCAGCGATGTCACCATCAATTGCTTCGCATGTTTTTTTGAGCTTGTTAATTGATCGCTTCAGTTCTAGTAAATCTTTTTCTTTAAGTGGCTTAATATTAATGAGTGCTATTGTATAGCTTTCTCGAAGAGAGTCAAGGATTTCTCGCACATCACTAAAATCAGTAATTTCAAATGGTCGTACGATAACTTTTTGGTCAGGTTCGTGTCGCCCAGAGCTTGCATCAAGTTCTACAAACTCTTCTGTTTCCATACTATCGTCTTTTTCAAATTGCTCATCTTTTTTGCCGAAGAATTTTTTTATCATCTTTATATTGCCTCCAATAACAGTTCTGCCGCCCTCACAACAGCATTTCTCACCCTTTTACGTGCGCTTCACGCGCCATATTCACAATGAAATTATGAATTTGAATACTTTGATATACTCTTAACCAATTTATAAACTTTTTGATAATCGAATTTTCTCACCTATGAAAAAGGAGATGCCTTTTTCTTAGCCTTATTTAGTTCAGATTCAACTTCACCTAAAGCATCTGTTGCCAGCTTATTAAGATTATCCGCTGCCGCCAATGCAGCGCCCGTTATAGAAGTATGAATTTGAAGTTCTTTAACCAACATATCCACATTATGCAATAATTTCTCCAGGATGGATTTAAAATGTTTGAGTTCTAAAGGCATATCAACTTTAGAGTCAGTTTTTCGACGAGCTAAATTAAGAAGATCTTCTGCTTCGGACATGAAAAGATTCATGAAACTTTTATATTGCGGCATTTCATGTTCAAAAGTATGATATTTCCCTTTTTTATCTGGATAAGGAACTTTAGTAACAAGAATCGCCTGTAAAGTACTAGCTAATTTTTGCGAACCAATCGCTACGTGATGCGCATTATCAAAGAGGGTGGCAGAGGCAGTTTTTATTTTTTTATCCTTAACTTTCGCCTCATCTTTTTCTTTTTTAATAAGACCCTTAACGTGAGCAAGTTCACTCATGAGTAAATGATTAAGTTGGGATTGTAAACTCTCCAATGTTGAAACAAGATGACGCATATTTGTCTCATGAGTTTGTAAATTTTTAATAATATGAGGTTCTTGTTCAACTAAACTTCGGAGTTGATCTAAATGATTATGTGCTTCTGTAAATTGCATGTTAAAAATTGCTGTACGAACTGCTTGCGCTTCCATATGTTTTGCTTTATAGCCTGATGCTCGTAGTTGTTCTGCTTCTTTCATCAACGTATCTTTTAATTTAGTAAGTTGAATTAAATGTGAGCGCACCTTTCGAAGTAATTCTAAAAGATTAGACTCTTCCTTTGTACGTAATTCTTTAATCATTCGTTCAGAAACATCAGCTCCAGCTGCAGCTATCTTATCATTTATTTTACTAAAAATTGTATTCAAATGTTTTTCTTCATCATGTTCTAAGGCCGAATTATGATCCCATCTATCAAGCACTCTATCAATATCCATTAAAAGATGATCTAAAGCATTTTCATCGGTTGCTTCGTGCTTCATTGTCGTAATGAGCGTGCCTATTTCTTTAGTAAGCATTTGCGCGTAACCATGTGCTGCTTGTTGATCGTTTCGACTTGCAGCTGTTGTTGCTTTTCGAAGGAGGTCTGCAAGTTTATCTATCATTTGCAGCTCTGTTCCAGAGAGTTTTTTCATCGAGTCTAGTTTTGTTTCTAAATCACCAAGGTCGTTCATAACTCTGTTTCGTTCTTTTTCATCAAGTTTAAAATCATGCTGCATGTGTTTGAGTTCTTTTTTTGCACTCAAACTTGCTTTTTGGGCTTCCATCATATCTTTAGAACCTTCATAATTATTCTTTTTCAAATAATTAAGGAACATGATAAACATGAAAATGATTGCAAGAACGAATGCAACATTAAGAAATGCTCCAGTCCAACTAAGAATAGCGTTATAGACTGATTGTGTTGCAAGACCAATAAGTGCTATACCCACGGCTATCATGCGTGCGTATTTGGTATGTTTGTCATCTTTAAAGATAGTGAGTTTTCCTAAGAAGAACGCCAAGCCAAAGACAATTAAAACAACTGCTAGAAGTGGAATTGCTCCTACGACTCCTGAGACAAAACCGCTTGTACTACCCTTAAAAAGGTATTTGAAAGCTTCTACAAAACTAAGCAGGTCAGTTTTTACTGAATGTTCAGCTGCTAGTGCGAGGGGTAACCCTAGAATAAATACTAATAAACTGAGTATTGAGAGCTTTCTCACTAAGTACACCTAGTCAATTTCTGGAAGAATTCATTTAAAAAGGTTTGGATTTAAAAACGACCTCGAAGAACTAAAAGAAAAAATTTATAAATTCCATAAACTCCATAATGACCATGGCAACCACAATATCCATATCTGTAGACTTAAAAGAAAAACTCAAGAATCTAGGTCGAACAGGAGATACCTATGAAGATGTCATTCAAAAAATGTACGACATAGCAGGAAAACATTTGTTAGCAACATATCTTTACGATACATCTGATTCAATGACCATTGCTGAAGCTAAAAGGAGATTACAACGTGGCAATAGTACGCATCACTGAATCATTATTTAGACAATTGCAAAAAGGATTTCCCGTATCGCAAGCCAACATCATTCTAGATGCACTAATAACGCTAGAAAATAATCCTCTGAAAGGCAAATCTATTGGACAGGTCAGCGGCATCCTCATCAAAGAAGTCAAATATGGCAAATATAGATTTTATTGTATTACTGATGGACACACACTAAAATTTGGAACCGAAGAAGAATTAGGTTCGCTACTCATAAAATTTGTTCGCATGTCAGAGAAAAAAGATCAACAAAAAGTTATTAATGAAATAAAAAAAATCTTGCAATCACTAGGTTTTGAAGGATTCTAAACGGCAAAAAACCATTACACAGTTATTTAAAGAAAAAGCCCAAGAAAAAATTCAAAGTCCCAAATTAGCCAGGATTTTTTCTTTGTCAAATACTTCCAAGTCATCATACGTCTGACCTGTACCTAAATAAAGAATTGGTTTGCCCGTGACATAACTCACACTTATTGCTGCGCCACCTTTATCATCAACATCTGCTTTAGAAAGAATAATGCCATCAATACCAACAGCTTCATTAAACGCGACTGCCTGCTCAACACAATCATTTCCAGTGATAGATTCGCCGATGAAAATATTCAGGTCAGGTTTATTCACTCGAATGAGTTTTTTAAGTTCGTCCATTAAGTTACTATTAGATTGTAATCGTCCTGCCGTGTCAATTAAAACTACATCAAGACCTTTTGCTGTTGCGTGTTTGATAGCGTCAAACGCTACTGCTGCAGGGTCTGCGTTGTAATCGTGTTTAATGAGTTTCACGCCAAGTTTGTTTGTGTGTTCTTCGAGTTGTTGTATCGCTGCTGCTCGAAAGGTGTCTGCTGCCGCGACAACAAGAGAAATATTGTTTTTTTGAAAATAATGAATGAGTTTTGCAAGCGTTGTTGTTTTCCCACTACCATTCACGCCCGTCATACAAATAACATAAGGTTTTTTAGTTTTAATGTTAGAAAGCAAATCAAACGCTGGCACATCCAAAATTTCTTTAAGTGAATTTTTAAGTGTGTCAATAATTACTTCTTCAACACTTTTTCTCGTCACATTTTCTTGGGTGAGTTGTTCGTGCATATCTTTTTTGATTTTCTCAATTACTTGTACTGCAACGTTGTTTTCAAGAAGTGCAAGTTCGAATTCCCAAAAAATTTCTTCGAATTTTTCTTCAGTAAGTTGGAATTTAACAACTCGTTCTTTGAGTTTTCCAAAGAAACCTTTTTTCTTTTTTGTTGTGTCCTGTGTTGTTTCTTCGAGTAATTCTTTATGCGCCGCCTCTTTTCTGGATTTCGGCCCATCAGCATCCTGCAAGTCAGATTCTGCTTCGACAACAACTTCTTTTACTTCTTCAACTTCAGGCTCAGGCTCTGGTTCAGGTTCTGGCTCGGAGGTTTCTTCAATTACAGGTTTAGCTTCTTTCTTATGTTCTAAAGCAGGCTCTTCTTTTACTCCTTCAACTTCAGGCTTAGAAACAGGTTCTTGTTTTTCTTCTTCAGGTTTCGGTTCAAAAACAGGTTCTTTAGATTTCTCTTCAATCTTTTCTTCTTTGTCTTTTTTTCGAAATAAGTTTCCTAAGAATCTTTTTTTCTTCCCTGTTTCTTCGTATTCATCAACTTCTTCTTCAGTAGTTAGTTCTTGTTCTTCAGGAGCTGTTTGTGTCTCTTCTTTAGCAAGTTCTTCCTTAATTTCTAAAGCAAGTTCTTCTTTTACTTCTTCAACAGATTCTTCAGCTTCAGGCTCAGGCTCGGAGGTTTCTTCTAAAGCAAGTTCTTCAACAGATTCTTCTGTTTCAGATTTCTCTTCAGGTTGCGAATGCAATTCTTCTTGATTTTCGTTAATTTCTTCTTGTCGCTTTACGTCTTCTTTAATTTCTTCTACTTCTTCTATAGATTCAGGATCTTGTGCTTCTTGCTTTTCTTCAGAAGCTTCTTTTTCAGAACCCTGATCACTAATTACAGGTTCTGGCTCTGGCTCTGGCTCTGGCTCTGAATCAGCAATAGGTTTTTCAATTTTTTCTTCTTGTTTTTCTTCTGGCTGTACAACAGGTTTTTCTTCAGAAGTTTTTTCTTGTGGCGCTTCTTGTTGTTGTTCCGTTTCCTCAGCACCCTGACTGCCCTCTAGCTGTTCAGCTGTTTCGGCTTCTTCTTCTGCTGACTTTGTAAATTTACCGACAGCATCTTTAATTTTTGTTTTGAGGAATTTAAACAACGTTGTTCACCTAATTGTTTTGTTGAGAATTTTCAATTTGCGTCTGTAATGTTATTGCCTTTTCAACCGTTTCTTCGTATTGTTTAGATAATGCTTCTTGGTTAGCAAGCAATGTTTTTTGTTGCTCTTCTAAAAGTTTAAGTGTTTCATCGGATGATTTTTCAACGACGAGTCCGGCACCTATTGCTTGTTTTATTTGAGAAATATCTCCTGCTTTAACAGTGATAAATGTTCCAGCACCTACAGGAATTAAAAGTTCATCTCCTTCACTTGCTTTTGTTAATGCTGTTATCATGTTTTTTGCAAGTACTGATTGTTCTAGTTTCATTTCTACGTGCTCAAGTTGACTATCCAGTTCTTTGAGCTTTTGATTAGTTAATTCTAAGTCTACATATGCTTGTGGATTTTTCTCCATTTTTTATCTTCACCCGTCAATAAATCCTAATGCTTGGTCTGCATTCATCAGTTCTGGTCCGCCTGAAGCATCTCCAATAATAAATCCTTTGTTGTTAACAGCAATACCGCTTCTAATTTGCGTGCTTCCCATGTTAACAGTTCCTGTTGTAATCACGAGTCCTAAAAAAGATGCTAATTCGTTAATAGTTTCTTCTGCAATCTCGTGACTAACCATGCCATGCGTATCATTATGCGCAATGAGCGCTCCAACTGTTGGAATACCGGCAAGTTCTAAGACGCGTACTTCGCGCTCAAAAAATCCTTCAACTGCATCAAGTGCTTCTTTGTCATATTCGGGGCTTGCCAAAATTCCTTTCTTAGTCATAATAATGTTATTACCTAGACAAGTAATATCGCTTGGTACAATCATATAAGGAATAGCATGTTGTTTAAGAAGTTCTTCTTCGTGTGGAAAAATAATATGCGGTACAAGTAATTTTTCTCCGTCTGTTGCTAAAAAGACTCCTAAAAGAGATGTTCCTGCAACAGTCATGCGAACTACTTCTACACCAAAGATTTCGGCAATATGTTTATCTGCTGATTCTGGGACTTCATGGCCAACGAGCACCACACCATCCATTGGGACAATATAGAGACCTACGAGGCTGTTTCCTTGTACGGATAGTTTTGTTACGTGCATAAAGGTCAGCTAATAAGAACTGCTTTAAAAAGGTATGCGTCAAAAAAGGATGAGAAGTTAAAAAAACACTGATTACATAAATTCTCGATTCAGTACATGCACCTCTATATCGCCAAAATGTTCTTTTTGAAGAAGATCAATTTTTCGCTGATTATCTAAATGAAGAAGTGGCAAGAATGTAAATACTTTGTCTTGTTTGGAGTTCTCATCAAGCAAATCGTGAAAAAAGATTTTGGTTTTCTTTTTAGTAAACATTTTTCGAAGTTGCCCTTGAAGTACGTTCATGGTTTCCGTAAGATCAAATGACTTTGCAGGTGCAGTTATTTGCTCTTCTGTTTCTACGCGGGATAATGCTCGTTGTCGTTTTACATCAGTATCAAGTGCTTGCTCAAGTGCTTCTACCAAATCAAATACAGATACTTTTCGCTCTCGTGGTTGTGGTGTTCGCGGCACGAGTTTTCGTTGGTTATTAAGAAATTGATTAATATCTGTTTGTTCAAATTCAAAGCCGTCATCAAGTAGGTCTTCTTCTGTATCTTGCGTGCCATTAAGAAGGTCATCAAAGCTTTGTAAATCATCAAGTAAGAGTTTATCACTTTTTAACTTTAGAAGTAAACTGCTAGTCAAAACCATTTTTCCGCCGATGCGAAAATCCATTTCTCGCAGTTTTCCTATCATAGAAAGAAATTTTTCAGCAAGAAGTGAAACATCTATATCCCAAGGATTCATATGTTCTTTTCGGACTAAATCGTAGATAAGCTCCTTCCAATTAAGGTCATCTTCTTTGAGTACAATGTCTATAACCTTCTCGTGTGACGTTCTCGCGTCCGGAAGTGGTGTTGCGATTGTTGCATTCATAGTGTCCAACTTTATATTTGAGTTAATTAGTATATAAATATACTGATTTGGCTACTCGCCGCCCTGCAAATCCCAAAAGAAAAGGATGGGTCCGGCCGGAAATTCGACGTAATCAAATGCAGGAAATGTGCACGATTTGCGCTCTCGAACCGGCGATCAATGCCTCACTTAGCAGAACGCCAATTCTAAAACTCAGAACGTTGACGCACTGATTGTAAGGGCACTGTCATAGCCACTAGACCACGGACCCGTGTGAATACTGGAAAAGAACAAATTCTTCCTTTATAAGCGTTTCTCTCCCCACGGCTTTGTGTAGAAAGTAGGGAAATGCCCTGACTTTTTACACAGATGCTTGACTTTCTACACAGAATAGCGGTTTTATGCCGAGTTCGTGCATTTCCTGTATAACTACACAGATGTTATGGCAGATTATCTTGCATA
>JAIPJP010000023.1 GCA_021734105.1 Candidatus Woesearchaeota archaeon | reverse complement strand
TAACTTTTTTAATTAATCTATCTTTTTTCTTCATTGGAAAAACAGCCTCAATCTGTTTTTCCCTCCCACAATGCTACTTTTGGCAGTGGGAGCATATATTTCTTTCTAAAAAGTTAGAGACTTGGGACAAACCCCTAGAGAAGAATAAGTTTATAAATAACGTTTTTGTTCTTGGTCTTAACGCACTGGTAGTCTAATGGCTAGGATAGCGGCCTTCCAAAGCAGAAAAGCATGTGCTTGCTGCTGATGTGAGCCGTTGATCCGGGTTCGAATCGATAGTTTCGCGTTTAAGCGTTCAAAAGCATATAACAGCATATATGACGAAACATCGCGATTGTCCCGGCCAGTGCACCTTCTTTTCTGAACATACAACCTATTCAACAATAATTCAAACAAGAGTAAGACTGCCAGTCAGCAGATTTTTTCTTAAAAAAGCAGTTAACAGTCTAATATAATTCTTTGACCCAATAGAACTCTGAGTACATAACAGAAAATACCACTTCATCAACCTTATACATACCTTATAGTCCTTAAGGATGAGGATTATATCCTTAGAACGTCTTAATACTGTTGTGAAAACGGAGGTGTTTTTCAATATGAAAAATATACTAACAACTATCAGTAAAAAAGACTATGTTTTATTAACAGCCCTTCGAGCCAACGCTCGACAAACATTAACCCAAATTAGCAAACAAACAAGAATACCTATTTCAACACTACACGAACGATTAAAACTACAAGAAAAAGATATGATTCAACGATTTGCAGCACTTATTGATTTTTCTAAACTAGGATTTCATACCAAAGTACAATTGCAATTAAAATGCAATGTAACAGATAAAGAACGATTACGATCATTTCTTAAAGCACATCAACACGTTAATAGCATTTATAAAATCGCGCACGAGTATGATTTTTTTGTTGAAGCAGTGTTTGAGCATATTGCAGATGTAGAAAACTTTATCGAAAACTTACAACAAGAGTTTGCAATTGTAGATTACAGCGCACACTACATCACAAAAGACATCAAAAGAGAAGGCTTTTTAGCCAACTCTTAAACGTCAAGAAACAAAACCTCTTTTTAGCTTACATAACCCATCATGAAAGCCGCTTCTTCAAAACTGAGTTCATCATCTTCGAGCAATAAATCAACAAAGTCTTCTTTATAAATATCGTTTTCAACATTGTCTCGCTCTTTAACAAACTCTTCTAATTGTTCAATCCAACGCTCATCCATTATACATCACCCCCAAGGTGCTTTTATAAAACAATACTAAGATATATATGTTTTACCCATAAAAAATATAAACTATATAGTTTTATTTTATGTTGAATATCATGGATTATCGCAAACTGATTAAATTTGGTCATAACGCCTATGTTCTAACCATGCCTACAACCTGGCTAAAACGCAACAATATGACTAAAGGAGACGTTCTTTTTGTTGAAGAAGTGAGTAATCAACTTATTATTAGCACCGAAAAAGAAAACACGCAAGAAGAACAAATAGAAACGCTCACTATTCAAGAAACAGATACAGGCTCAATGATTGCACGAAAGCTTATCAGCGCCTATGAAAACAACGCTACCACCATCATCATCCAAGGAAAAGAGCTCTATACAAAAGCAAAAGAAATCGCTGAGCGAATAAAACTCTTTACCGCCCTAGAAATCATAGAACACACAAAAAATCGCATTATCTGCAAAACATATATTGACACTACAAATTTAAACATCCATTCATTTATTCGTCGAATCGATAACGGCGTAAAATCAATAATGAAAGACCTCATTGAACAACTCAACAAACAACAAAATTTAAAACAATTCAGAGAAGATATTGTCGAGCGAGAAAAAAACATTGACAAAATTACCCGACTCCTCAGACGAGTCATCAAAGAACGACTTTATACACAAGGCCATAAAAAAGAAAATCCCCTTATGCTCCTTCGCTACTGGCAAACCATTATCTATATTGAAGAAATAGGTGATTTTTTAGAAGAAATGTCACTTTCACCATTTGAATATTACCTCAAAAAAGAACGAGAACAATCAGAAATATATCTTAAACAAGCAATAACACTATTTGAAAAAGCAATGCACATATTCTATCAAGAAAACACGACCAAAGCACATCTTCTTGCAGATGAAATTAAACAAATACAACAACGTATTGAACAAGAATTACGAAAAGAACAACATAGCATTCTTATACATAAAATAAGCCAAAGCATATACCTTATTCATGAAATCAATAAAGTAAATTATTAAAAATAACACTTTATTACCTCTTAGCATGAAACTCCTCGTATTCGGCGATAACCACGGAGATATAGAAAGCTTTCTTGCCTTACATCAAAAAGCAAAAGAAGCAGATATTATTGTTTGTCTAGGAGACTTTACCTGGTTTGGCCAATATCTTGAAGAAATGCTCGCTCTTATCGCTACCTTTCCTAAAAAAGTCATTGTCATGCATGGCAACCACGAACAAGAAGAACTTGTTAGACAAACAACAGCACAAATAAACGAATTAGATTTTTCCCATAAAGAAATCATCCAAGCAGGAGATTTCACCATCATAACTTATGGCGGAGGGGGATTTGACTTTATTGATGAAGAATTCGAAGAGTTTGCAAAAGAAATCAAAACAAAAGTACAAGATCCGCATAAAACAATTCTTATATTACACGCACCACCACACAACACCGCACTTGATGTTCCTTTTAGAGATTACCATAGCGGAACTATTAGTTTTCGAAAATTCATTGAAGAATTTCAACCACTCATCGTATTTTCAGGACACATTCATGAAGGGGAAGGAGTTTTTGATTATATAGAAGAAACATTACTGCATAACCCTGGGCCGACAGGACAGCTTGTTGATCTTGCAAACTTGCATAAACAAAGAATAACAGGCAAACAAGTGAAATTCATTAAATAGTATCTAAAATACTTTCTGCAAAAGGTTTTGCAGCAGCAGGACCATTACCCGTAACAAGCCAGTCATCGACAACAACTAATTCATCAAGAAATCCAACACTATGTTTTTTTAGCATGGATAAAGAATCATCTGTTTTATAAACTGTTGCGTGCATACCAGTAATCACGCCAAAACTTGCAACAATCATCGGTGCTAAACAAATAGCTCCAATTACAATCTTTTTTTCTTTTGCTCGATTAAGTAAAGCTCCTAACTCGGAAACATCCATTAAAGTTGGGCTTTGTGCGCCGCCAACAATAACAATGGCTTTTACCTTTTCTAAAGATACTTCGCTAATTGCGCAAGTTGCCTCCACTACAACATCAAGCATGCCCTTGCATAAACCTTGTTGTGGCGCAGCAATTTCTACAGCATAACCATTTTGTTCAAATAAAGCTTTAGGCTCAATTAATTCCTCATCGCGAAATCCGTGTTGAGCAATAATCATCACAATTTTTTTCATACTAAGACAAATACAAAAAATACTTGTTTATAAATTTTTATTCAGTTAAGGAGAGGAATGTTTTTAAACAACAAACAGTCACCCTAAAAGAATGCAAGAATTTACAACAATTTACGATGAAATTATCTCAAGTGATACATACAAGAAGTTTAAAGAAAAACAACCAGACTATAATTTAGCACATGGATTCTTACAACTCAACGGCAATTTTCTACCAAGCGATGCCTGGCAAGTAGGATTTTATTCTGAAAAAAATGATAATTTAGCAGTCTTTGAAACAAACCCAATCAAACTAAAAGGAATAGAAGAAGCATTCAAAGATGGAGGCACCATTGATACACTTATGATGCCCATTATTCCAACAAACCAAGCACTAGACGTTTTAAAAACGATTCTTGCAGAAAAATATCCGCAAGAACAAGTAAATAGCATTATTCTTATTGTGCAAAGTATCGGCGGACAAGCAATGTATAATATCACTGTTGTAAGTGCGACATTTTCTATGATTATAATGCGTCTAGACGCTAAAAGTGGCGAAATTATTAGTCACGATAAACGAAGCATTCTAGACCTTAAACAAGAAGATAAATAACAACCACTAAGTCAAACAACAAATAAGAAGTAACAACTAAGAACCAACAGACAACGAGCAACCAATAGCACTACAAAACTTAAATCTTGCAAAACGCAGTAAGAATTAATAAGCAACCAAGATTATTTTGCTTTTTTAAAGCAAAATATGTATGCCTATTTATTTGCATATTTATTTACCTATTTGTTTGCCTTAATTACTCTTTAAGGCAATGCCCCCTAATCAACATACCCATCCGTACTAAAGCTTTATAAAAAAACAATCATTCTGTGAACACTATGAGTGAAGATAAACCTGACAAATTGCAGCGTATCAGCGCAAAAGAAAAATACCACCTCAAACATTTTGTTAAAGAGGTTGAAGCAGTTAGGGGACGACACACCGAACTTATTACTGTTTATATTCCAGCAGGCTATGATATCAATCAAAAAATTCAGCAACTCCAACAAGAACAAGGAACAGCAACCAATATTAAAAGCAAAAGCACTCGAGACAATGTAATTGCAAGCCTTGAAAAAATGGTGCAACATCTCAAAACGTTTAAAAATACGCCCCCTCACGGCCTTATTGCGTTCAGCGGCAATGCAGCAGAACAAGAAGGACGACAAGATTACCGTGTATGGAGTGTTGAGCCACCAATACCCCTTAAACAAAACTTGTATCGATGCGATAAGGAATTCGTCGTTGAGCCCCTTAAAGAAATGATTGATGATAAAATCATCTTCGGTCTAGTTGCCATGGATAAAAGAGAAGGAACCATCGCACTTCTAAAAGGAAAAACAATCATTCCTCTTAAAAACTTAAACAGCGCTGTTCCTGGAAAACATAAAACAGGAGGGCAATCTGCCCAACGATTCGAGCGACTTCGGGAAGGAGCGGCAATTGAATTTTACAAACGAATAGCACAACACATGCTTGAAGAATTTTTAGAAAATCAAACCGCAATACAAGGCATTATTGTTGGCGGACCAGGACATACTAAACACGATTTCGTTGAAGGAGGATATATAACAGATCAACTTAAACGAAAAATAATCGGCATTAAAGACTTATCCTATACAGGTGAGTTTGGACTTCAAGAACTTCTTGAAAAAAGCGAAGATATACTTGCAGATGAAGAAGTCATGCAAGAAAAAATAATCATGAGGACATTTTTTGAAAAACTAGCAACACAAACAGATAAAGTTGCATATGGATTTGATGATGTCCTACGCCTTACAAATATGGGAGCTGTTGAAACCATCGTCGTATCAGAAGCACTTGATGAAAAAAACATTGATGAAATAGAAGAAGCAGCAGAACTTGTCGGCACAACTGTTGAAGTTATTAGCACAGAAACACGAGAAGGAGTACAACTTAAAGACATGGGAAAAGTTGGTGCTATTTTGCGGTATGCGGCCGAGTAAAAAAACTAATTCAGAAATTCTTTTGGCGCAATGATGAAACGCTTTTTAATGGGAATGTTAACTATTCCCGCAATATGCTCTGAAAGCTGCGATAACGGCGCAAGAGTACCATTTGATTTTACAACATACGCTTCGTTTTCATATACTCCTTTTTTTATTGTAAAATCAGCAAAGTAATATGCCGAATCATAAACTTCGGAAACTTTTGCTTTAATCGCTTCTGGAGAAACAGTATCGAATAAATTATTTGCTGAAGCAAAACCCTTTCGAGAAAAAAATCGCGCAACCAGATCGGCAAGAATTTCATCTTCTTCTAAACGCCACTTATTCATATGAAACTCAATAACACTATCATCAAGTAAAAGAAAATCATCAACAGAACCTTGACCTCTCAAAAACTTTGCAAACAACTCATCAACAAAAATGGTTTCGTTAGCTAAAAAAAGTTCTTTAGCACGCTTAAAAATGTTCTTCATTAAAACATCCTTAACAATAACAGAATGATGAAAATATGTCGAATTATACAAATTAATTCTACTCATAATAACATGCTCAACAGAAGAAAATATTTTAGGAGAAATACAAAGCTTGCCATCTTGAATACTTAAATATCTAACAATACGTTCTACATCAGTATAGCCATACCCCACGCCACAGAAATAAGAATCTCGCGCCATGTAATCAAGTTTATCAACATCAATAACTGAGGAGAGCAATGAAGAGAGAGGATGTTTTTTTTCAACAACAGCTGCAACATTAGGAAGATTAAATTCTTCATTAATAATTTTCACTGTCATCGCTTCATGATCAAAACCATCAATTAACTGCTCCCATGTATGAGAATAAGGACCATGACCAATATCATGAAGTAACGCAGCAGCTTTAAGCGTGAACGCATCTTCTTTGCTAATCATCTTAGAATTATTTTCAACAACTTGACGCATTAAATGATACGCGCCAAGACTATGACTGAATCGGTCATGCTTTGCAGAAGGAAAAACATAAAATAATAATGCATCTTGTTTAATATGTCGTAAACGCTGAAAATAAGGATTATCAAGAAGAGGTAAGAATTCATTTTCAACTTCAATAATGCCATATAAAGGATCTCGAACAATAATCATACTAGTTTGATTTTATAAGAAGTATAAAAAGATTTGGTTAAACCAGCTTTTTTACAAGGAAAACTTTCCTGTATAATTTAGAAAAATAAATAAGAAATGTACATTATGATGAAACGAGATTTTTGTTGTGCTAGCATTGGATTTGTCTTGAATTGTTCGTAAAAATTACTTCTTGCAAAGCAAATTGCCAACTCTTCGCAACAGACAACAAAATATCTTTGTTAAAAGAAAGCCGTTGCGATACAGAAAGTTTTTAAGCGCGCAAATCTTTTTTTTATAATGAATGATGAACTTGCACAAAGAGCGTTCTTAAATCTTTTTCCCAATAGGCAACAACCAGTACTTGTTATGAAATACTCGGGGAAATTCAGCGACTATAATGGTAACGTACGTATTCTTAAAGCATATCACAGTATAGAGAAACTTGAATTCTCGCTTTCTAAAAAATTCTTAGAGTCTGAAGACGATGTCATTATCGGTATCATACAACATCTTCTTAATAAAGTGTACAAAACAAAAATCTCCACGCTTGAGCAAGAATTCTATCATAACTTTATCAAGCACATGAACCGCTATGCAGAGCGAAAACAAAGCAATTCTTATTTAGAAAAACTTTTTTGGGAACTTAACGAGACCTATTTTAATGGATTGCTGGATATGCCAAATCTCAAATTCGGCCAAGACTCCACATCAACACTAGGACATTATAATTACTCAACAGACACCGTAACCATTAGCACCGTTCTACAAGAAAATGAAGAACTTTTAAGGTTCGTTTTATATCATGAATTACTTCATAAAAAACACTTATTCACCACAAAAAATGGGCGAGCAAGTTATCATACTAAAGCATTTCGAGAAGATGAAAAAAAGTTTAACGTTCCTGACGTTGAAAAAAAACTCGCGAAGTTTGTCAGTCGAAAACGAGTGAGAAGTTGGTTTTAGATTCTTTTGTTGCAAGTCAATACTGCGCAGATTTATTGCAAGCTCTGCTTACAAAGTAATCATCATCAAACGCGACAATTTCTCAACTAATTCTCGAAATAATTGATTCGAGAAGTTTACAAGGCAGTATTGGTAATTGAGTTATTTAAGCACCAATAACGGCGCGAATAATAGGAACAAAAAGTAAAAAAAGAATTATCACAACAAGCATGAGTGCAAGTTTTACCCAAATTTTATGACCTTTCTTCTCACCAACAGTTCTTAGAAGAACAAGTTGAATCATTCGACCACCATCAACAGGACCAAGAGGTAGTAAGTTAAACGCTCCTAAACCAAGACTTAAGACAAACATCCAAAAAAAGAATTGTCGAAGAAACATCATTATTTTAAATGACCATTGAGGAACATTTTCTTTTGTTACAAATTCAGTCTGAATACCCATCACACCAATATACGCTTTTGATTCATCTTCGGGATGCGTAGTTGTTGTAATCACATAAGAACTAGTATTATTACCAATAGTAATCGCGTCACCAGGTTCTAAAACAGCTAATGCTTCAATTAATGCTTCATGTGTTTCAACAGGTAAACCATTCACCATATCATACGTCACGCTAGGCTCAAGACCTGCAATTGCTGCAGGAAAATCAGGTGTTACTTCAGATACAGAAAAACCATCTTGATTTACCATTAGGCCAGTTAAAGGATTCAGCACCAATGCTAAAATTGCAAGAACCACGGCTCCAGTAAGTGCATTAGCAAATGGACCTGCAGCAAACACCGAATATTGCACCACATCATTTGCTTTTTGTAATTTTTTCTCATCAGGCTCGACAAATGCGCCCGCAAGGGGACCAAAAAAAACAAAACCAGTACTTTTAATTTTTAATCCATGAGCCTTTGCAACAAGACCGTGACCTAATTCGTGTAAGACAATAACAATAAATAAAGGAATTAATACCCATAATGGAATAAACAAGGGACTACCAGGAATATTTACACCGGGAAGCACGGGAGATAAAGCTGCAGGACCAGCAGGATGAGTAAATAATTTCACAACTGCTCCAAGAATGTAAATAAAAATGTATACCATACCAATAAAACCAACACCAATACCAACATAACCTAAAATCTTAATCGTTTCTTTATGTTTTGCTGCATATTTATCGATAAACTTCACACCAAATTTTGTTCTACGCATCGCAATTATTTTTCCTTGAAAATCAAATTTCTTACGATAAATAACAAGGAGAAGAATGACTAAGACATAAAATCCGATGGTCAGGATATTAGAAAGATGATCTGCTACGTATTGGCTAAAACTCATAGTACTAGTTGAGAAAGCTGTCATTTAAAAAGGTTTGGAAAGAAAGGTTGTGTATAGAAAGGAATTAAGTTATCTACCGCAAAGAATTATTCACGTGAAGCTTTGCAAGAGTTTATCAACAAATAAACTCGCAATACCCCTGTTGCTTATGCTGTTGTCCTCTTTTTGAGCATAACACAACATTATTTTACGCCCAGTAGCGCACAATTTGTTTGCCTAACAGTTGTTTGCCTTAAGAAATCTTTTAGGCAGCATAACCAAACTAGTCTAAATAGAGCCAAAAGAAACATCAAAGCAATTTCGCCATATAAGGTAATTCTTTATTATAACCAAGTTTCTGGTAATACATACGAACACCAACGCCACTAATGACAAGCATTTTGTTATAACCATGTTCTTTTGCAATACGTTCTGCCGTTGCAACAAGCTGCTTACCATAGCCTTTATGCTGCGTTGCATCTAGAACTGATTCGCCAATACCAACGGCTGCACCATATACATGAAGCTCGCGAATAATTGCCGTCTTAGACGTGAATTGCTCACTGAGTTGCGCTCCTGGAAAACGAAGGCGACAAAAACCATACAATATATCATTAGCAACATCATCTATTGCAATAAAAAACTCTTCACCACCAGATGCAGAATACTGCATAATTGTTGTCTGGATGTCAGCAGATTTAGTTGGTTTTTTTCTTCCCGCTTCACGCGCGCGAATATCTTTACTTACTATTCCACGAGCTTTCATAACAATATCAACATATTGGCGAAGATTAGTCCTTGCAACACCACCCATCGTTCGATAAGTCGGAATGTCTCTTTGCACACGCATGATACGGCAAAATTTAGGAACAAAAGGAATGCTTTCTGCAATAATAATTGCTGCTTCATCAGTTGCTAAAGGCGTAAATAGTCCTGCTTTGAAATCTTTCTCAAGCTGTGTTCCTGCAAGCACCATACAAGGATAGAGCTTAAGCATATCAGGCTGATAATCACTGTCAGTGAAGAGCGTTTTTAACGCTACAATGTCTTGTTCTTTAGTAACGCTGGGAAGACCAAGCATCATATGAAAATTCAATTTGAAACCAAAATCTTTGAGTACACGCGCTGCTTTTTTGTTATCAGCAACCGTGTGACCGCGATTAATTTTTGCAAGAGCATCATCATACGTACTTTGCACGCCAAGTTCGACGCGAGTACAACCTTGAGCAAGCATTTTTTTAGCGTGAGGTTCTAGAGCGAAATCGGGACGAGTCTCAATAGTAAGTCCTATACAGCGAATAACCGCTGTTTCATTTTTTTCTTGCTCTAAAAAGAGTTCAGATGTTGTTTTAAGTTTAAGAATGCGCTCTTGAATACGTTTAGTTCTATCTTCATCACCCACAGGCCCGGGAAGTTCAAAGAATTCTTTAAAATAATCAAGATTAAACACACCATCACTAGTAAAGAATTGGTTTGAAAAATCATTCATAGCCTTAAAGGCATACATAATAAACTCATCTTGATACGATTCTTCTCGCGCTGGAAACGTACCACCCATAACGATTAAATCAACCTTATCAGCTACGTGGCCAGTCACAAGATACTGTTCAAGACGATTAAACACTTGCAGATATGCATCATAATTTGCACGTATAGCGCGCATCGTTGCAGGCTCAACACCAGTGTAACTTTGCGGAATATCACCCCACGGACTAGCAATGCCGCCAGGACACGTTGTACATTTCCCATGAGGACAAGGAGCAGGACTAGTCATAATAGCAACAGGCGCAACACCAGAAAGAGAACGATTAGGCTTAGTTTGCAAGCGCTTTCGAAAGGATTTGGCAAGATGCTTAGGCGCTCGAATAAGCATTTCGATATCAGTTGGCACTTCGCGAATCTTGTGCGTTTTACATAAAGCGAGTTTAAGTTGCGCAATACCTTTTTTATCAAGCGAAGCATCCTCCCCTAATTGGTTAAAAAATGATTCAATATATGCATCAGTAAGAGCCATACCATACGGAAAGAGGCAATAATTTATAAAATATAGGACTTTAAGAATTTTTTATGGATGACTTTGCAACAATCGATGAACAACTAGCAACACTTGCAAGCGTTCGCTTTCGTTATAACATTATTAATCCACAAAACCGAAAAGAAGAATTCAAAAAATTTCTTGCCGCTAAAGGCGATTACAATCCACAATTCACCTACAAAAGTGTTGATGTCAGCGAAACAATAGCTGCATTACAAAAAATCGAAATTGAAGATACAACCCCCCTAGGAAAAATATTTAATGAAGTGCGCGAAGACTTACTAGAAGAAGCACAGGCACTTGCAAACATTGGAACTGATGACTTTCTTGTTACCAAAATGTTTGGTAAACTTAACGAAGCAGAACTGCTACACATAAAACGATTACTTAACGAAACACTCAATTCTGAAAAAAAAGAAGAACAAACAAAAACTGTGCAAGAACAAACGTATCCAGCAACCGAACTAGGCAAACGTATTAAAGAAAAATTACAACAATATGGATTAATAGGTTGGATAATAACATATGGCAATAGCTCACTTTCTCGAACAGCAATTACCAAAGACAAAAAAACAATCACTATTAAAGCAGATGAAACATTCACCGAGCGAGATATACAAAAACTTCTCGTGCATGAAATTGAAACGCATGTGCTTCGCTGGTATAACGGCACTCAACAGCCATACAAAATATTTGCGATTGGTACAAGAAACTATTTAGCAACAGAAGAAGGTCTTGCAGGCTATAACGAAGAAACACGAGGAGTTGCAAATAAGGATTCTGTAAAAGGATACGCGCTACTCGCACTCGCATCTCATCTAGGACAAACACAAGGATTCGCAGACATTTACAAAACAATAAGAACATACGTTAATGACGATGAGCAAGCATTTCGTATTGTGACGCGCGTGAAGCGAGGACTCGGCGACACGAGTAAACCAGGAGGCTACCTTAAAGATCACGCTTATTTTCAGGGCATGCTCGCTATTAAAACATTTGTCTCGCAAGGCGGCGATATCAAAAAACTCTATATTGGAAAAATATCCATCAACAATTTACCAAAACTACAACAAACAACAATCAACAAACCAAAACTACTTCCGGAGTTTTTGACATGAAACAAATCACTGAAGGAAAAGCAACAATTCATATTAACGCAAAGGATATTGCAACCAAACAACAAGAAGTATTTTATAATCCAAACATGGAATTAAATAGAACGCTCTCTATACTCCTACTTTCTGCCCTGAAGCGAAAACAACAAAAAATCTTACTACCCCTCGCAGGTACAGGAATTCGAGGCATACGATTTACAAAAGAATTACCTAAAAAAACAATAGACATTCTGCATATGAACGATGTTAATTCGCAAGCAGTTAAATATATCCAACACAACCTTAAACTAAATAATTTAGAAAAAAATAAACACATTATTATCAGCAATGATGATGCAAATAAACTCCTTGCCAACACCGAAGAAGGATTTGATTATATTGATATTGATCCTTTTGGTAGCCCAAACTTTCTCTTAGATAATGCAATTCGTCGATTAAAAAACAACAGCATCCTTGCTGTTACTGCAACAGACACCGCGCCATTAGCAGGAACCTATCCTGCAACAAGTAAAATAAAATATTGGGCAACAACAAGCAATGTCCCTGCAAAACACGAACTAGGACTACGCATTTTAGCACGAAAAATACAACTTATGGGCATGCATCAAGAAAAAGGATTACGCGTGCTCTTTTCATACCATTATCAACATTATTATCGCATTTATTTCTTTTGTGAGCGAGGGAAAAAAGTTTGTGCAGAACAATATCCAAAACTTACAATGATGCATAATTATTGTAACACCTGCGGACATTTTGAAGTGAATGAAAATATGCTTAAGAATTGTTTAGTCTGCAAAGCAACAACCATAAAACATACAGGACCACTATATGCTGGACCGCTCCAAGATAATATACTTCTTAAAAAAATGAAAAAACTCCCTACCACTAAAACTATTACAACATTACTTGATAACCTTATCGCTGAAGCAAAAATAAATATGGCGGGTCATTACGATTTTCACGATTTAGCAAGCAAACATAAAACTCAAATCAATAAATTTGAAGTGTATACAAAAAAACTAGGAAAGTATCTGCTAGCTCGTTCTACAACAAATAAATATGGATTTAAAACAAATGCTCCAACAAAAGAAGTATATGCGCTTTTTAAGAAATAACTAATGGTAAAAGACTCCCTTTGCATAAACTTTGAAAAGGGAGCTAAAAAATAATTTACTTTTTCTTTTTTGGTTTTGCTTTAGCTGCAGGTGCTGCTTGCTTAGCTGCTTTTTTCTTTGTTGCCATGAATTTTCACACTCCAGGAAAAGAATCAATCTCTTCCTACTAATAGAGTGAAAAGTAGTATGAACGTATCACCAAAGAATGAGTAAGGCAAAAAAAATACCTATGAATGATTTTCTAGTAAAAACAGTATTTAAACATTCGTTTTTTACAACAAATTTCTTAAGAAAAACAATAACATTAATACAAATATACATAGCCCTCTTCTTCACGAACACTCCCATTTCGAATAAGACTCTTAAGCAGCACTTCAGATTCGGCTTGCAACATTCCACTTTGCACGGCTTCGATTAAAACAGCTTCTTTAGAAACCTTACCTGTTTTTGCATCAACCATCCCCTGAATAATAGTTAATAATTGTAAAGAATCGTCCATTGCAGACTCTCGCATCAAGCGTTTAGCCATATTACTCTGGATTTCTAAAATAGTATCAAATTCATTCATTTATTAGCTAGAGAACACCGTCTCCCCCCTTAATGGACTCTAAAGAGGGGTTTGTTTTTATATTTTACTATACTTGGCGTAGAAAAACGTATACTGGCACAGGTTTACGAAAAATTGTTGCCGTGCTAGGAATTTAAAACATAATGCCTGCTGCTGCTAAATAATATTTATTTAATAAACCCGAATAGGACAAAACACCCGTCTCAACAGCCGCACCTATGATAAATATTAGCAACGCGATAATAAAAAGCCAATAATTATACACGAAAACTTCTTGATGCTTTTTATTATGTGCAAAGACATGCTTAAGTAAATACACTAATCCTCCAAGCACAACCATTCGCAGCACAATAAGCGCTGGACCTTGCAGCAACAACTTAAAAACATAATTAAGCACCCAAAAACCCAACATAATAAAAACCAAACTGCTCAGAAATTTTTTGAGTTCGCCAGACTTAGCAATAACTTCATCACTAATCACTGCTCCCGCTATACCTGACAAGATATATGCAATACCTTCTAACAACATATGAGGCAATATAATAAGCAACATCAAACCGCCAACGAGGAAAGGACTTTGCCCAAGAGTAGCTGCAGCGGCAACGCCTCGCACGCCAAAAATGACTGCCCATGCTGAAGCGTTCCAAACAACAAAAAACGTTGCGCCATCTCCGGAAATAAGCGAAAGAAAAAAACAAGCAAGAAGCACCCACCAATTGTTTTGTAGAATACTCCAAAACGTAGAAAATGAATACGTGGCACGACCACTAATTGCAGGGTCAAGAAATACTTGCTCTTTGAAAAGCGTTGTAACATTCCAACCAAAAAGCGAACCAAAAAAACTTAAGGACCAATAAGCAACAAAAACACCTAAAAAAATACCAACATAAGTATGGATGAGATGTTTATTATCTTTATATAATTCTTTTAATGAAAACTTTTTTTCTTTTTCTTCAAGTTTTTCTTCTTTAACAAATAATTTTCGCAAAGAAGGAATAAGAAGAATTGAAGTAAACATGACCGATGCAAGACCTGAATTTGCGCCAAAAAGTAAATCAGCAATAACAATACCCACAAGAGAATAAATAAATCCTAAAAGAAATGCATAACCAGTTTTTTTCTCTAACCAATTATCAGGAAATAAATTCTCAAGGACCATACAAGGTATATTTTCACAAAACAGTATTTAAATATTTGTTTTGAGTCCTAAGGGACTAGTAAAAAGGACTAGCGAGAGAAACGTTCTTGTAATTTGCCTAACTGAGGATGTAATCTTTCAAGAAGAACGGTGTTTGATTCTGCAAAATTAGCTAAGTTATTATCACCTTGTTGTTTTAAATAAGAAAGTTCTCTAAGAGCAGAGCTTAGTAATTGTGGACGAGAAGAAACTAATCCTGATTGCTTTTGCTCGTTGCTCCAAGCTTTAAGGAGGCCAAGTGTTCGTAGCACCACAGCTCCAGCATACGCTCTATTCGTGGTTTCAGAAGAAAAACTATCATGCAACTCATACATGTGAAGCGCTTGGCGTCTAGTTTTAGAAAATGTTTCTTGCAAAAGAGAAGGCTTTGCAGTTAAGAGAAGCGTTGCATAATCATATATTCTTGGAGCGCGAGTTTTTGGTTCCACATCCCAATAAGGAAGGAGTAAAGAACCATCTTTTTGCTCGTGCACGCCAATGTTTCGTACATACGGGTCAACAATGGGAAATTCTTTAATTGGGTAAACAGGACAGGAAGGATTATTTTCTAAAAGCCATTCTAAAGATTGCTCAATTTGTTTTTTGTTGTAAAAATTATTTTCTTTAGCAAGAAACTTTTCTTCCCAATTAGTTTCTGGAATTTCAACAACATCTTGTGCATCATACGCGTTTTGTAATTGCCAGATTCCTTTAAGAATATCATAGTATAACAAATCTAAATGCTCAAGATTGGTGCTTCTGGAAAACTCATCAAGAGGAACACCCCATAATTGCTGACGAAATAAATGATGTTCATTGCCAGTCTCCTCTAAAGAAAACATTTGAGGAGTCTTAAGTAATCTTTTTTTGTTTCCCAGATGAATCGCATTTCCCAAATTATATTTACCAACTAGCAAAGACTTTTCACCAGATGTTTTCACAATAGACCAACGAAGAGGATCATCTTCTGAACCTTCAAATAACAATCGAGATGCGCCACCACTATTACCTTCACCCAATACTTTTTCAGCTAAACTTTTTGAGTTTGAAGCAATAGATGCAACAGCTTTCCATGTCGCCTTGGCTGATTCTTGGTTTTTGTGAGATTGATACAAAGCAAGAAGCGAAAGTGTTGCTGCATCTTTATTTTCTTTAGCTTCTTGCACTGCAAGGTCTGCATAGTAATCAATTAAGGATTTGTCAACAGGAAGAAGTAAAGAAACAGTAAATGAATCTACAGCAGGTTTTTGTTTTAATTCTAACTCGATGAGTTTTTTCTTTCTTGTGTGAGAACCATATGGAGACTCAGGGATTTGGTCATTCTTGAAATAATAGTTCAAAATTGCAGCAAGCGCTTCATTTGTCTTTCCTTGCTCAAGAAACGTTTTGTAAAGATAATAAAGGCCAACAGGATTATTTTCATTTGCCAAAGCCCCATATGCTTTTATCCTTGCTTCTTTTGATTGAAAAGAAATTTTTAAAGTAGAAGCCACTTTTTTTACATCTTTAGAAACATAGGTGAGAAAACCATTTGAAAATGTTTTATTTGCTTCATTTGCCATATAACCAAGCCAAGATAACTTCCAAGCAATCCCTGCCGTTTCTTTGATGGACTGAGCAAGATAATTATCGATGAACGTATGGTCTAAGCCGTTTTGCTTCATAACAATTGCTTCTTGTAAATCTTGAATAGATGAGAAGTCAAAAAAACTAGCTACAGATTTCTTCCCAAGAAGAAGACCTGTTAAAGTAAGTCCTGCAATTGTTGCAGCAGATTGCCAAACAAAAGGAGTCTTACGTTTCTGGGGCGTTGCGTTGTGAGCTCGTTTTTTTACGAACTTATCCCATGAACGATTTGAAGGAGAATTGTACAAATTAAAGAGTAAACCACTTGTAAAACCTAAAGATGCACCCAAAAAACCATAACAATAAGCTCCAGTCGTTCCCAAAATAGCTCCCTGAAACAATCCTCGTTGCATATCATCAGAAGTTGCAACAATAGTTTCTCGAACGTCAAGTAACTCCTTAAGACTTTCATTTAACTTTACCATCCTTAGGAGACCTAATTAGAGATGCAGTTAAAAGTATTCCGTCTAAGTTTAAAAAGAAATTAAAGAAAGAGAAAAAAGAAATAAAAAAATGATTGAAGAAAATCTAACAACCAGAACAGGCGCGCTAGAATCATAATGCTCAAAAATTAGAAATTTTTGGCACCTCAGAACAAGTTCCAAGAATTCACTGGGTTGTAGCGTTAACAACCACTACAAACACGTTAAAATTTCATACTGAAATTCACTGGGTTGTAGCGTTAACAACCACTACAAACACGTTAAAATTTCATACTGAAATTCACTGGGTTGTAGCGTTAACA
>JAIPJP010000022.1 GCA_021734105.1 Candidatus Woesearchaeota archaeon | reverse complement strand
CAGTTTTTTGTTCCGCGCTAGTATGCGCAGCATGTTGTGCCGACTCTTCTTTTTTTACTACTTCTTTTTTGTGCTGTGTGGTATGTTTTTTACTCATCGTTGTAACACCTGTCCTCTGCTAGGCGTAAACTTCGCACCTCTTTATATACATTACTCAAAAACGTTAAGCAACTTGATTGCAAGCAGAATAAATTCCTCGATTTCAAAAGAGTTTTACCTTTCCCGAAAGCACTTTTGCTAAGCTATAATGAAGAATTGTCTTGTTGGTTGCTAGTGGCAAGATAAGTTTTCGGGCGTTATCTCGAGGAATTTGCTCAAGCGCTGGTGCTAATTGTGCTCCTGCACTAATTATCTTATCCCATTCGTGATGGCTTGCCAAGAAAAGTAGGTTATGCACTAGGAAATGCGTATACAATTCCTTTCGTAAGGGCCCTGGAGATCCTCTGTAGTCCTTCTTAGTAGCAAGATAATGTTTCGCAGCCCGCATGCCCATAATAAGCCCGCCGCCTGTAGTATTTTTTATGTGCCCAGCGGCATCCCCGAGGAGTATCGTGCGATGCGTCCCTGTAGTCCTCATGGTTCTACTCCGTGGCCGGTGCATTGGTATTCGTCCTCCTTGTTTTTCTATAATTTTCCCAGGAAATCGCTTCAAAAACGAGGTAAATAACGCGTTAGACGGTTCCTTAGTAGCAAGGCCCACACGGGCCGTATGTTCCGTTTCAGGCACATACCACGCGTACACACCAATATGCGGATAAAATACTATCTTGTTCTCGTGCTCTTTGACGCGAATACGCGCCTGCATGCCAACATAACTTTCTTGACTCCCCAACCCTGCTTGTTTTCGAACTTGCGATGTTGGCCCATCCGCCCCAATAAGTTCTGTACTTTCCACAGTACGAACGTTACCCGTTTTTAAGTCTTTAAACCGGTGTTTTGACTCGTTTGAGCCTTCGTAGCGCTGCTGCAGGCGTATTTCATTGCCTTTTCGTAGCGCTAAATCAGCGAGTCGTTCTTCAAATAAACTATTATCAATAACGTAATTAGAACTGAGTTGCACATTTGCTTGCGTTGTCGGCCCGATAATAGTGGTTTGTGTAATCTTGTTCAGCGTAATGTCTTTAAGCAATCGTTTTCCCAGCAACTGCTCTGCTTCTGTGGTAAGTAACCCGGTGCATTGCACAGGTCTTCCAATCTGTTTCTTTTGATCAAATACGGTGCTTTCAGCGCTTCTTGCTGCCACATACAGCCCTATCGGCCCTCCGCCCACAATAATTTTTCTCACGCTAACTCGTTGCCTCATATTTTTTTTAAGCTTTTGCTTCTGTAATTTGCTTGGTTTATGGCTATAGGTATTACTTATTGTTTGTTCCTACTAAAAAGTAACTTTTATATACTTCCTTTAGTTTCAAACCCTAATAGGTTATCACTTCAAAGGAGCGAATGAGTTTCTCCGAATGGAGTTACAGGCCTTTTTTTAGGGGGTTTATATTCATGACAAGCAAAAAAGAAACAGCTCAGAGTTCATCTAAGAAAACAGGTTCTAAATCCATAACTAATAAGATTCTTGGCGAGAAACTCGATCAAATTATTGTTGGGATGAATGGTATAAAATCAAATCAATACATAACGCGTGATGAGCAAAGGAAAAATCGACGAACCGGTTTACTCATTGCAGGAGGAATTGCTGGTTTATATGCTGTTGGTTGGGTAGGAAATTGTTTCATTGATAAGAACAATAATAATGATGTACTTAACACTGTTCAAGATGCCCATGCAGTAACGGACTCAACAATTATTACTCATGCAGATTCAACTTATCAAGTAATTGATGTAATTGATAACAAAGTTGATTCGGTGTACGAAACAGTACTTGGTGTTGATAATAAAGTTGATTCTGTGTATGATCAAGTAAAAGCAAATGGCGTGCTTCTTGATTCTGTTGCAACAAAAGTATATGGAATTGATTCTATGATAACTGAGGCGCTTGATGAAGTAGTAGCATATAAAAAAACAATGCCAACACCTCGTGCAGTAGTTCCGGATGCTCATAAAAAAGCCATGGCTAAAAAACAAGCACGATTAGACTCATTAACTGATGCAGGATTATTTGATTTTGCAACTGATTCAGTATTTGAGAATTGCCTTGAAGACGATTTATACAATGCGCCTCGAGGAGAACAATTTTCACTAAAGCCTTTAGAAAAAAACTCTTACATGCGAGCAATTGAGGCTGAAGAAAAAGAAGCCCAAAATAAATTCTGGCTTCATAAAAAACAATAAACACTCAAGAGGGATATTATAATGAAAAAATTAAATTTGAACAATATTGTGCGAGACGCAAAATTAGCTGTTCTTGGTATTGGAATGTTAGGCACATCTTGCGTAACACAACAAAACTTGCCAAGCACTCATGGAGATATTGGAAACCTTCCTTCTCTAGATCGTGTTATGGAATGGGTAAATCCTGATTCTACTGATTGTAACACCTGCCTTGTTGATGCAGGTCATTTAGTTGATCCTTTAAAGGTTGCATATATTACAAGAGATGCAGAAGGATACACCTCTGAAATGGATTCTTTAATTGGTCAAGGAGAAAAAGCTCTTGCTTTTGAACTAAGTATGAATGTTGATAGTTTATTTAATTATGGACAATCCACCTTAAATAAATTATTCAAAGATGATATGCACAAAGAAGCATTGCCTCGAGTGGCAGATAAAGTAAACGTGTATGATACCGTTCCAACATTTAATTTACAAAAAGAATTATCTGCAGCACAAGCAAAAAAAGTAATGCAATATATTCTTGAAAATGATTTATATGCAGGTCTTTTTCCATCAGAAGTACTTTCCTACAATGTTGATAGTGAAGGTCAACACGCGAAAATTCGCGTAACTGGTTTAATGCCTTCAGAAATACTAACACCTTATGATACAACGGGCGTATATGCTGATTGGGTAAAAAATCCTGAATTTGGCGAATCAAACGAAGTAATTACTAAAGATTCTTTAGTCGGCAAAACAGCGTATGAAGTTCCCGCTAAAAAAGAAAAAGTAAAAACGGAAAAAAATCCTTTAGAAGCTCATGTTGGTCCCGCAGTATCATATTTTACTAACAATATGTTTGGCGTTGGTGCAGCTGCAAGCTATGGTCCTTTTGGTGTACAAAGTCAAGCATTTGTTAATGCTCCAATAACTTCTTATGATGGTGAAACAACAAAAGAATTAGCTGGTGAAGCGACATTAAGTCCAAGCACAAAAATCTTAAGCGAACCTTATGTGTTAACCACGTCATCAGGAGATACCAAGCCCGTTTTTAATGTGCAAGGAACAGTTGATATTCCTCTAGCAAAAAAATTAGCTCTTAATTTAGCATTGGGACCTTATTTTGTGAAACAGAATACAACCACTCAGACTGAGCAAAGAAATTATATGACGGCAACTGAATCAGGTGATGCTTTAGGAAGTAAACCTGTTGGTGTTCCGACGACAACAAATTCCCAAGGTCTAGAATTTGGTGGACTCGATGGTGATATCGGGTTATCTTACAAGTTTGATAATGGCAATAGTCTTGGAATTCTTGGTGGAGTTCATAATATGACTCAATTCCTTGATAACACGCGACAGGGAAAAGTTTCTGTTGTGTATAAATTTTAGGTGAAAAAATGAAAAAACTATTGGTAGTTTTCCTGGCAATGGCATTCATGTTGGTGAGTGCTTCTGTTGCTTCAGCAACACTTTACTACGCGCAAACGTGGGAAGATGATACTGTTAATTATATTTCAGTTGATGCTGGAGTTCCAGTAACGTTTGTGTATCAAAGCTATGATACCATAAGAGATAATACTATACAAACAGATATTAATTTATTATTCCGAGGAGAAGCTGATTTTCCTGCTCAGGATTTAATAGATGATACTTCTGTTGGCGGCACAAGTGGCACGTACGAAATTGATACAACTGACTTAACGCAAGGTCATTATATAATTCAAGGTACGGCCATAAATGTTAATAACAACGCTGATAATTGGACAGAGCTCTTAGAGTTCTTTGTGTACAATGATAATAACGTTGATACGGATAATAATCCACCACATTTTTTACCAATTAAACATTTCGTTTATGATTTAGCAACAACAACCCAAGACAATGTCTTAGCTGTTGCAGATTATGCGCGAGATGAAGATGGTGACGCATTAACTTATGCAATCGATACATCTGCAATGAATGATAGTATTATGAATTGCAATCTTTATGAAGATGTACAAGGAACGCTTGCTTGCGAATTTTATGATATTGGACAAACTTCTATTACTCTTTTCGCAAATGATGGTGAATTTCCTGCGTCTCACGAAGTATTTTTTACTATTATAGACTCATCTCTTGGAGCAAATAGTAGACCTTACTTTGAAAATCTTAATGCGTTATATCGGTATGATATTTCAGAAGGTGCAGTAACTGTTGTTGATCTTGCTAATTTTGCAGAAGATGCAGACAACGATTCCTTAACCTTTACAATAGACACAACCGCAACAAATACTGCTGTTGTTGATTGTAATTTAGCAGGTGCTGTTCTTAGTTGTAATCTTGTTGGCGTTGGCAATACTCGATTAGATGTTATTGTTTCAGATGGTCAGCTTGAAGCGAAAGCAACACTATACCTTACTGTTGTTTCAGAACAAGGAATAAATCACGCACCTATATTCCAAGGTCTTCCAGAATCTATTGCAGAACCTTTTGATTATCAAGAAACGTTCGTTGCAATTGCTGATGTTGGAATGTATGGCTATGATGAAGATAATGATCCATTAACGTATGCACTTGACACATCAAATACTGATGCTGATGTAGTAACATGTAAATTAACTATTGCAAATGCTTTAGTGTGTGATATGTTTAGTGCGGGTACAACGTCTGTTGTACTATCTGTTTTTGATGGAAAAGCAACAACCTCTGCAACAATTACTATTCAGATTGTTGATAATGCGAGCGGTCCAACCGCAATTATCTACGGTCCAAATGTTGCTGTAGTTGATGAAGTGCTTGAGTTTGATGGAAGTGCTTCAACTGCTGCTCCTGGAAAAACCATTGTTAATTATCAATGGGAAATTACAGATGATAATGGTAGTACTGTGAAATTGTTGTACGGCAAATCGATAAGTGCATCTTTAGCGCAGCCTGGAAGTTATATTGTTAACTTGCTTGTTGTTGATGAAGATGGTCGATCCGATGTTGCTTCCGCTGGTTTAATCGTAACTGGTTATGCAAGTGAAGAAGTACAATCAACAACGAACAGAAACTTGCAAGTAAATAGCATTCAAATTATAGGAACTGGCTATGAAACAGCTCTACCCGGCGATGACTTGCGAGTGTACGTAACAGTAACAAATGATGTGGGGTATGACCTTGAAGATGTAAAAGCTACGTTTTCCGTGCCTGATTTTGGTGTTCGCTTCAAAAGTAAAGCAATGTCAATTGATGACGGGGAGAAAGTAACGCTTACAATTTTTGGTTATGTGCCGGATTATGTAGAACCTGATGTATATTATCCTGAAATTTCGGTTTCAGCAGATGGTTTCCATCGGGCGAAAATCAGTTACTTGGAGGTAGAGTATTAGTTTGAGTGAGTAGGAATAACATTCCGTTCTCACTGCAAAATAGTTAATATCCGAAAAGTTTATATAGCTTGTTCCATTTTTCGGATTATAAATTAAACTCTATACAAATATTTGGGGAGGAAAGAACCATGAAAATAAAGATTTTAAGTGTTATGATGGTCGCTCTGTTAGCATTTGCAATGCTTCCGGGCTTTGTAGCAGCAGAAGACCCTGTAGGCCTTGACGTTCTCTACATCAAAATTGATGGCGAAGAACACAGTGTTTACGACGACAATACAGAAAACGTTCTTGAAGTACGACGAGGACAAACATTACCTATTCGAGTACGTGTTGCAGCAGCAACAGACATCGAAGATGTGCAAATTATTGCAACCATTTCCGGTTATGAATTCAGTGAATTTGAAACTGACAAAGTTTTGCAACAAACAAGAACTTTTGATATGGATGCAGGTCGAGAAAAATCAGTTGATATGGAATTACAAATTCCTGTAAAAATGGAAAGTGATGAAGCTGGAGCAATTCCAACTAAATTACGAATTTTTGTGACTGACCGAGCAGATCTTGTAAAAGTTTTCGAATACAACCTTGACGTGCAAGGTGTAGAAAGACAAGAAGCAATTCTTATCAAAGAAGCTTACTTAAACCCTTCTGATGAAGTACTAGCAGGTCGAGCACTTTCAGCTCTTGTTAAAGTTGAAAATGTCGGTGACAATGATCTTGATAGTGTAACGTTGATGGTTAGTGTTCCAGAATTAAACATTAAAGATACTGAAACATTAGACGATTTAGAAGCTGGCCAAAAAGCAACTTTTGAAGAAACCATTTTACGGTTCCCCAAAAGCGCTCAACCAGGTTTTTACACTGTTGAATATAAAGTTAAATTCAACGATTATTATAGCGTTGTAAAAACTAGTGCTGTTGAAGTTTTAGCTGCTCAAGTTGCTGAAGATACAGATGATAACTCTGTTATTACTGTTCCAAGTATGCAAGCTATGACTGGTGACTCAGTTATTTTCCCAATTAGTGTTCAAAACAATGCTAATGAGGACAAGTCTTATGTACTTAGTGTTCAAGGTGTTGAATCTTGGGGAACATACACAGTTGATCCAAATCCAACAGTAATTGTTAGTGCTGGTCAAACAAAAACCGTATTCCTTCATGTAACCGCAAACGATGGCGTTGTAGGAAACCAAATCTTCCAACTTTCTATTGAAAGTGATAATGAAGTAAAACAAGTTTCTCTAACTGCAGCAGTAGCTGATAACGGTGCTCGAAGTTGGGACGGTCTGAAAAAAACATTAGAAATTGGTTTAATCATTTTAGTAATCATTTTAATCTTAATTGGTCTAGTAGTTGGTTTTAACAAACTACGTGGCTCAGATGATGATGAAGACGAAGATGCAAAAACGTATTACTAAGTGTTTTGAATTGCGCCAGAAATGTTAAATTTCTGAGCATTTTTTCTTTTTTTTCTTTTTGAGTTATTTTTTGTTACAATGAAAGATTGGTGGAAATAATGAATAAAATAGCAACTCACATTCTTATTGTAACAACCATGTTGTTACTTTTCTCTGCTGTTGTATTTGCAGCTCATGATATAGATGTAGTTTTAACATCCACTTCAACTGATTTCGTTATCACCGCACCTACTTCAAGTTTTTCAGTGTGTCAATGTGGTTCTATTATAGATTCTATATCTATAACAAACACCGGTTCACTTCCTGATCGCTATACACTAGAACTTAATCAAGAATATGTCACTCCTGCTTTAACAAGTGTAGACTTGGCTGGTGGTGAAACAACTGAGATTCCATTATATGTTAATGCTCCTTGCTCAAAGTCAGGTAAAGACCTATTAGAAATAATTGTTACCTCCATATATGGTCAAACACAGTTTATTGAGCAAGAAATTTTGTTTGTTGATTGTCAGAATATGTATATTGATTTAGCTGAAGAGAATCTTACTTCAGGTGTTTGCGAGCCGTTTAGCACATCGTTTACCATTACCAATGCGGGCCAATTTACAGAAACGTATGAAGTATTCTTAGGTGATTTTGCTGAGTTTGCAACACTTAATACGAACAAAGTAACGCTCGCTTCTCAAAACGCTGCAGATATTAACATATATTATGATTTGCCTTGTAATGAGTATGGCAATATTACTCTTGATTATACTGTTCAAGCAATAAAAAATATGCATAAAGCAGAGTTTTCGCAACAATTATTTGTTAATCAAACATACGAGTTTGCGTTTACCGCTAATCCTATTACCCTTGTTTGCGAAGAAGAAACTGCTGAATATGTGGTACGCTTAAACAACGATAATGCTTTTGATGACTTTTTTGCTTTAGACCTTCTCGGTCCGTCATGTATTGATGTAGAATTACTTAATCCTCTTACAGATGAAACGCTTAATAATGTACTTGTCAAAGCCGGTGAATCTCGCGAAATTAAAGTTTCTTTTAATCCTGCAGAAAAACATTTCGGAATTAATAATTTCAGTATCCATGCAACTTCTCTACAAGGCGATGTTACCCGAGCTTTTGCTACTTCCATTGAAGTTTTAGATTGTTATAATTTTAAAAATCATCTCGACGTACCCTATTCTGATTTGCATGTCTGTGGTTTAGACACGCTAAGCAGACCTTTTGAAATTAAAAATAATGGCGCAGCCGATATTGGTGTTGAGTTAGTACTAACTGCTCCTAATTTTTTAAGTGTTGATGAATCTTTTATGGAGCTTGAGCCTTTTTCTACACAATCATCATACTTTAATTTTACTGATGTTAGAAATGAAACCATGCGTTATCCTATCACGCTTAGTTCTTATTTTAGAGGGGAACTTGTTGCAGAAGAAAACTTTGATTTACATGTGAATACTATTCAAGAATGTTATATGGTAGCACCACAAAAAAAAACTGTAGATGTTCATTATACAAAGGACTCTTTTACGCTGCCCATTCAAAACAAAGGAACAACCTATGGTTGGTATTCTGCAGAGTTTATTGATACAAATGCCCTAAGTATAGAAAATTCTTTTATAGATTTAGGGAAAACAGAAGTTAAAGACCTAACTATATTTATTGATGAAGAAGAATTACTTCTGCAAGCAATGGATGATAATGCTTCTCTTATTGGTTACACGTTAGAAACAAGTTTACTACTAACACATATTGATTCAGGTTTAACCTTTACGTATCCAGTAACTATTACTGTTGTGGATTATCCATGGACGAGGTATGCTTGGCAAACTATTATTGCGCAAACTCCCTGCACTATTGCTTTTTTTATGTTGGTAATTATATTTGCAGTGTTATTATTCATTCTTATTATTAAACTTGCATTAAGAAGTATTTTTCGTTCACGCAAAACACTTGGTTTTATCGTGCTTGGTTTGATGATTATTGCGCTAATAAGTGTTTTGCTTATTTGGGGTGTGCCGCAAAAAAGCGATTATGTTACTACCTATAATTTAGAGACGAATTCAACAACATATCTTCGTTTAGCTGAAGATTCGCCGAGGGTATTTGATATGTATGACTTTTTTTCAGATCCAGATGGCGATATTGAAGAGTTTGGTGTTAATGTTATTTATGAGGATGTGCTTTCTAGTAAGGTGCGTGGTTCAAAAATAAAATTGATTCCTTTTACCGATTGGTCCGGTAGTACTGTTGTGCAGTTTTATGCTATTGATAGTTATGGTGTGCGAGCGCAAAGTCCTGATATTTTTGTTGAAGTATTACCTGTTGAGGATTATACTCTTAAGCAATGTTTTGCGATGACATGTGTCTATGTTAATTTAATTATGTTGCTTGTAGTTGCAATTCTGTTTTTTGTTATTGTTTCTCTTCGCTCTAGAAAAAAAGAGCTAGCTCGTCAAAATGCTATTAAACAAGCAGAAGCAGAAGCTCTAAAACAAAAACGAGCAGAAGAGCGAGCACAAAAAAAAGAAGCAAAAGAGCGAAGAAAACTTGAGCGTCAAGTAGCGCAAGAGCAAAAGAACTCTTTGAAAAAGACAACAACTAAAAAAGCGTCTAAGCGAATAGTACAAAAGTCTGTAGCAAGAAAATCATCAAAAAAATTATCAACAAAAAATTCAACTTCTGCACGAAGCAACAACGTTGCTAAAAAATAATGCTTGTTTTGTTGTTTTAGTTTTTAACAATTACTTTTTTCTTAAAGTTATCTTCTATGCATGTTCAAATCCTTATTTTTTTTTAATTATTTTGTTAGGAATTTGAGTGGGGACACGGGGATTGCTAAGCTCGATGAGCTTTGCTGCCAAAAATCAAAGATTTTTGAGCATGTTCAAATCCTTATTTTTTTTTAATTATTTTGTTAGGAATTTGAGTGGGGACACGGGGATTTGAACCCCGATCTGCCGGTATCTTCCACAGGAATAATCATCGTCAATAAACAAGTTGACTCATCGCTCCAATGACTGGAGCCGGCTATTCTAGCCAGGTTATACTATGTCCCCGAAAAAATGGTTCTGGCTTTGTAGCTACAAGAATCAAATTCCCCTTTATAAAAATTAGCATATCGAGGTGTATATCGATGGCGTGCATAAATAAAACTAGCCAGTTTCTCTTTCGTAGTCACCAAAAAGCTTATAAAGTCTTTCTCGCGGTCTATTGTATAGTAGTGTTGTTTATGAGGGTGATGGGTATTAGCAAACGTCAAAAAGATTTTAATGATGATATGGGTGCTTATTTGGATAGCCGAAGAGGATCTGTTGTAAGTCCTAAAAAATTTTTAAATACAGATTTTTCTTTTCTTAGGTTTTCAAGTGATGATAGGGTTCCTGAGGTGCCTGTAACTGAATCTACGGTTTATGAGCGCGAGAAAAAACCTTCTTTATTTAGTATTTTTTTCGCTCGCTTTCGAACCTCAAAAGAGAAACAAGATGCATTAGATGAAATTGATGAGCTTCCATCTGATATTGCAGAAGAAGTTGAAGAAGTTGAAGATGAAATTGAGCACGTTCAGGAAGAAGTCCAAGAGCTTGAGGATCAACGCGAAGGATTATTATCTCGTTTATTTTCTTTATTTCGTAGAGCTAAAGTGAGTGAAGAGTATGAAGAAGATTCTGTTGGTGAGCCCGTGGTAGATGAACAAGAATTGCTCAAGCGAGAAACTCGTGAAACGCTTCGCGTCATTCACAAATGGATTGGTCGCTTATCTCCTGATCAAATTAATGCATTTAAACGAAGTCCTGATTTTCAGCGGTATAAGGATCTTTTAGATAAATATGGTTTGATTAAATAATTTGTTTATTTTGATGTGTACTTATTCTTACTTATTTCAAAGCACTAATTTCTATAAATGGGAATTTTACTCCCAATTTTTGAAATTATTTCGAAGACATAATCTCAATTATATCAAGGTGTTTAAGCACATGATCTTTTCCAACAGGTAGTTTTGTTCGAACATCAATTGCCTTAATAAAGTTCTTTCCAAAGTCAGTATGTAATCGGTAAGCAAAATCAAGTGCTGTTGCGTCTTTTTTCATCAAGAAACAATCAGGAAGTGTATTGCCATCGCTGTCTTCTAGTTTGCCTACGCCTCCTGGATGTATCGCTTTCATATGCAGCACATCAAAGACGGTCGTATTAAGTATTGCTTGAATGCCGCTTCCTTGCTCAAATTCTTGAAGAATATTTTGTTTAATAAATGTAAGTGCTTGTTGTTGCGCTTCACTCATTACTGTTGTTCCTTTATCGGTAATGGTGAAATCTTGTTCTCCAGGTAAATAATTAATTAATTCTTTTTTTGCTGCTTCTCGAAGCGCTAGCTCTGCTTCAGCACTCGTTGGAATAATAGTATAATTGGGAAATTCTATTTTAAGTCGCTCATAGTTTTTTTTGCCGGCTGGTTGATCGCATTTGTTTGCTGAAATAATCATTGGTTTTGTTTTGCTTCGAAGAATATTTGCAAGTGTAAAGAGTTCTTCTTCAGTCCAGGTAGGTGCTGGTTTTTCAGTAAGACCAAGTGTTTTAAGTGCTGCTTTTGCAATGTCTTCGGTCACGCCAACACCTGTCATTTGTTTAGCGATTGCAATGAATGGTTCTTTTTTTTCTTGCTGCACAACGCGTGCGGCTTTTTCCCATCCTTTCTTAAGGATATCTAAATACCAATAATTAAGTTCTATTTCTAAGAATTTGATATCGTTTGCAGGGTCATAGCTTCCGGCTTCAACTGGTTCGCCTCGTTCATTCACACTGCCACTGACGTCAATCACGTGGATGAGTGCGTCTGCTTGATTCAGGTCGCTAAGAAATTGTCCACCCATACCTTCGCCTTTATGCGCGTCCGGAACAAGTCCTGCAACATCAATAAGATCTACAGGAACAAATCGCCAAATGCCTTGTACATAACCCATGCGCGGATTCGCTATTTTTCCAAATGCTGGTTCTTGCGCTGCATCTTTTATTTTGACAAAACCCACGGCATGATTTGGCTTTATGGTGGTGAATGGATAATTCGCTATTTCTACTTCTGATAGTGTTGCTGCTTTAAAAAACGTGCTTTTGCCTACGCTTGGTTTTCCTACAATTCCTATAATCATTTCTTTTCCCACCGATTATTATCTCTGTTGTAGAGTTTGTCCATGTGTTTTTGAAATGCTTCATCTAGATTAATGTGATAACTTTCTGCGACTTGGTTAACTGCTACACAGGTTTCTTCGAGTCGTTGTTTTAAGTCAGCTCGTTCTTCTGAATCTTTTTTCTTTTTTGGTCCGTAAAGATGACTAATTTCTCGAGCCACTTGTCCTATGGCATACGTGAGTGTATGGGTTGATGGTGTAGGTAATGCTATACTTTTGTATGTTGCTTGAAGAGAAATATGGTGGCTATTACTCATGCAAATGAGTGCAAAAACAACGTCTGCTAGTTCTTCTGCTATTTCTTCTTTTTCTTCCTTAAGAACTGCCATGGATACTTCGCCGTTTTCCTCTGCGAGTTGCGTGATTATTTCATGCGCTTGAAAATAAGATATTTTGAATTGCGAAATCCACGTATCAACTTCTTGTTGTGCTGCTAAATAATTCATACCATCCCCTCCTGTTAGTAAAGTTCTTTTCTTCTATATAAATCTGTGCTTGTGAACCTTTTTATATGTTAAACTTTGTTTGAGACTCTAAAAACCCTAGTTTTTTATAGCACTTATTCTTTTACTCTTCCATGGAACCCTTCTTTTTACATCGTCCCGACAATCTCTCAGGAATAATTGGTCAAGATGAAGCAATCAAGCAAATGAAAGAGTTTTTTAAGTATTTTCAAAAAGGTAAGGGTTTGTTTTTGTTTGGTCCTCCTGGTGTTGGCAAAACTGCAAGCGTGTATGCTTATGCAACGCAGCATAATTATGAAATTTTAGAGCTCAATGCAAGTGATGCACGAAATCAAGCAACGCTAAAAGAGTTTCTTTCTAATGCAACAGGACAAGCAAGTTTATTTGGTAATAAAAAAATTATTCTTCTTGATGAAGTTGATGGTCTTTCTGGCACAAAGGACAGGGGCGCGCCAAGCGTTATTGCTGATTTTATTAAACGTTCAACATTTCCTATGGTGATGACGGGCGTTAATGTGTTTGATAAGAAATTTTCTTCTCTTAAAAAAACAAGTATGACTATTCAATTTAATTCTTTAGCAACAAATGATGTGGTGACTGTTCTGCAAGGTGCATGCATGCGAGCAAAAATTAATTGTGATGAAAAAATTCTCAAAACGCTTGCGCGTCAAACTGCAGGCGATGCTCGTGGGGCATTAAATGACTTATTTGCTTATCTTATTATAAAGGATGCGTCAACAACTGATATGGATGTGCGAAGAAAAACACAAGAACTTGGCGATGTGCTAGTGCGTGTGTTTAAGTCAACAGATCCTGATGTTGTCTTTGGTTCATATGATTATGTAAATGAAGATTTAGATAAAATTTTTTTGTGGGTGGATGAAAACCTACCTAAGGAGTATACAAAACCAATTGATGTTGCAAAAGCTTACGAAACATTATCTTTAGCCGATATCTTCTTTGGTCGTATTCGTCGTTGGCAGTATTATCGGTATTATGCCTATTGTTATCTTTTATTATCTGTGGGTATTGCGCTTTCTAAAGATGAAAAATCTGTTACGGAGCCAAATTATCATCAACCGACAAGATTGCTTCGTTATTGGCAAGCAAACATGATGTATGCAAAAAGAAAAGTTATTATTGAAAAAATTGCAGATAAAATGCGTATTTCAAAAAGACGTGCATTACAAGATGTGTATCCTTTCCTTCTTAATGCTTTAGCGCATAATGCTCCTTTGCAAGATGAATTAGAACTTGATAAAGAAGAAGTTGCGTGGCTTAAAAAACAAGTAGCTTAGTAAAATAAAAATTAGTAAAATAAAAAAATAGGTGGTTGTAGTTTCTATATTTATGCTAATTGTTCTGGCGTGAGAATTTTTGTTCGTCCGCTAGCGGTTACTTTGCTACTCATGCCAATAAGGAATGAGACATTACTTTTTTCGCTAACATCAAGTAATTCTTTGGTAATATCGCCATCAAAGACAATTGCATGAATGGTGTTGTTTAAACTTTTCACTGTACTTTCTAATTCGCTAACAGGAATTTTTCCCAGAATTTGTAATCCTTTATCAAGGATGTATGCGCCTCTTGTACCGATTAAATCTTCAAGCATGGAATTAAATTTTTCTTTTTCATCAGCGGTTGGTTCTTTGTTGCTTCGTCGATTGTTTGTTCCTTCGTTACGAGAATTCGTTTGACTTCGTCTATCCGTACTTCGTGTATCTCTACTTGTTCTGGTGTCTCGTCGATCGTTTCCTCGTCGGTCTGCTCGTTGAGTGTCTCTATTGTCTCGTCGTTGTGGTTTAGCGTCATGCCCATTTGCAGCTTCAAGATGAATTTGCTCAATAGCTATTTGTCCTCGAAGTCCTTTATGAATTTCTTTTTTAGTGAGTTCTTCGACTTCTTTGCCATCTGGTGCTTTAGCGACAAAATCAATTTCCGTTTGGCTGGTAAGTTCTCGGATGATTAAATCTCCTCCTCGGTCGCCATCAACAAAAACAGTAACTGTTTTTTGTTTACATAAATCAATGATTGTTTTTGGAATTCCTGTTCCTCCTACAGCTATTGCATTTTTAAATCCGTATTTGAGTAAATTAAGAACATCTGCTCGTCCTTCAACAACAATGATATCGTCTGAATCGTCAATATTTGGTCCTGCTGATAATCGTTCTTTGCCAAATTCCGTGATTTCTGCAACGCGTACAGAGTATGCCACTTCATCTGCTAATTCTTGGGAGTCGGGCATAACGCCATCGACAAGTTCTTTAAGTAAGCTTTTTGCTCTATCAATCACGAATTTTCGTTTTGAAATTCTTATATCTTCGATATTGCTAACTTGGATTTTTGCATTGCATGGTCCTATTCGTTGAATAACTTCCAGTGCTGCACCGATAATTGCTGTTTCTGCTTTATCAAGGCTGCTTGGAATAATAATTTCTCCTGTTGTTTTACCATTTTTTGTATCTGTATTTACTTCAATTCGTCCTATTCGGCCTGATTTTTGAAGTTCTCGAAGTTCTAGGTCTTCGCCGAGTAATCCTTCTGTTTGTCCAAAGATTGCTCCGATAACGTCTGGTCGATCAACAACTCCGTCGATGTTAATGGTTGAATGAATGATATATTTTGATGAGACTTGTGCTATTTTTGCCATTTTTATTTACCTCTATAAGTTGTTCAAAAGTTGCCTAAGCTTAACAATGTTTTTTTTGTTTGCTTGTGCTATTTCCTAAAGCTTTGCTTTGGGCGCCAACAATTTTTTTTTAGAATTGTTGAGCGTTGCCATTTTTATTTACCTCTGTGGTTGTTTCTTGTAATCCATATAGTTCCCTTACGCATCTAAGCAGAATGAGTCTTAACCGACGAAAATACAGCATCCACAACGACCTACGTAATCTTTTTGTCTTGTCAAGTAACTGTTTTTTTTGTCTTTTTTTTGCAATCTAGAGCTTTAATGAGCTCTTTTTACCAAAATAAATGATTCATGATTGTAATTGTTAAGCTTCACGCCTTCTGCTGTCGATGGAAAACGCGTGTTTTGTGACGTGATCTGTCACTTTCGAATTTTTTCTTCGATATGTTGTTTTCCAATGATGTAAAGGATAATAATGTGTTTGTTGCCCGAGACACTAACTCCCAAGCTCATTGCTTGACCCAACAGAAAATGAGTTTCTGTGGCACTTAAACCGTTGGTTTTTCGCGTTTCGTCGTTAGCTCCCGTGAGTACTCTCGTGTCGGGCTGCAGCGCTTAAGAGTGTCCACAATTCATTGCTACAAGCTACAAGCTTGCTGCTCGGGTGGGACCCATTTAAACACTAAAAAAAGCAAATGATTTCATATTTATAAAGCTTGTTATAATAACTTCTTCATAGGGACCTATATTGTTAGATTTGTGTTGTTCACGTCTTGTGGGGCTTCTAAAGCAATTGTTGCTGGCTGGGTTAATTCTTTAATTTCGTAGGTGATATTGCTTTTTGCAACAAGCGTGGCAACATATGTCTCATATGCCGCTTGCATTTCTTCTTCTCTAAGTGCATCTGCAATTAATGTTTTTAATGTTGGTTTATTTGGCAGAAGCAAGATTTGATCGTTAAGTTCGAGCTGTTTAGCAGGCGTTTCATTAGTTTTTAGCATGATATGTATTCCTGCACTACTATTAAATACTTGAAGTGTACCCACGTCCATAGCAAATGATGCGTCAAATGTTGGATTATCAAGTTCTCCTTTAACAAAGGTGTATTCGCCGCAGTTCTGCGCACTTCCTAAATCCATACTGTAATTAGCTACCAGCGCACAATAATTACTAAAATTGCCCTTTAGCAGACCTAAAATAGTATTTACTCGTTCTTGTGCTTGGCTTTCGTTAAACTGTTCATTGATTTCTGTAAATAAATGTCGTATTGTTGTTGTTTCTTTTTGAAAAAAGTCTGTTTGATGTGCTGTATAATATGCAGTAATAGCTTCATCACTCACAGGGGGTGTGGCTGGCATCGCTTTTTCAAAGAGTTTAAGGATGGTAAGTTGTTCTCTATAAAGTTCAGTGATTTCTTCTTTGGTAACGCCTTGTAAATCAAGGTATTCAGCGAAGAGTTCTGGTGTAAGACCCATAATAACAAGCTGTTGTTCAATAAATGCAGCCACTTCTTCGTCAGTAACAGTAATATTTTGTTGCCTTGCTTCTTGGAGCAAAATTTGTTCTTCAACCATTTTATCTAAAACATCTGCTCGACTAAATTCTTTTTTTACTTCAAGAGGTAGCGCGTTCCATTGTTCATCTAAATCGGAGCTATAGATGGGTTCGTTGTTTACAGTAACTAGAAGGCTGTTGTTTGTTTGTGAGGTAGTAAAAAGTGGTTGTTTAAGCAAGAAAAATGTTCCGCTGCTAAGCATATAAACCGCTAAAATGATGATGAGTATACTTAAAATAATAGTTGTTATGCTTCCTTTTTGCCGTGGTTTTCCTTCATAAATAATTCGTGCTTTTTTTACGCTAGTAGATTTTGTTGTTTTTTTCACCTGGAAACCCCCTTTCTTGTCGTACCTCTCAAGGTAAAACTAATACTTATTTGAAGACCGTCTTCATTTTTAAGTTTTTCCTCTAGAACGGCTTTGTGTAGAAAGTAGGGAAATGCCCTGACTTTTTACACAGATGCTTGACTTTCTACACAGAATAGCGGTTTTATGCCGAGTTCGTGCATTTCCTGTATAACTACACAGATGTTATGGCAGATTATCTTGCATA
>JAIPJP010000021.1 GCA_021734105.1 Candidatus Woesearchaeota archaeon | reverse complement strand
GAACGGAAGCGCAGCTGGAGTGACTATGCTCCTGTTAAACGTCCCGAGCGAAAGCGAGAGGCCTGCAAGGCCGTGGTCGTAGTAAAATCTTTGATTTTACGGAGAAGTTGTTTGTTTTGGAGTTTGAGCTTTACAGTAAGAAAGCCTTTAAAGATTTCCAATTGCGTTAAGCAATTTTTCATGTCCTTTAACGAGTTTATTAAACTCGTTTAGTTCTTTGATGACTACGTTATAGTCATCGTTTGAAGGGTTTGATTGTGCCATTTTTTATCCACTCTTTGATTTCTTCTTTTGAGTAAAAATTTTCTCTGATGCCTTGCATCACTTGAGCATAGGAAGGATCGTCTTTTATTTTAAACTTTCCTTTATTTTGTGTAACAAAATATTTGGTTACGATAAACGCAGTTCTTCGATTACCGCTAGCAAAAGCATGACTTTTGATGACTTGTTTCATAAGTATGGCTGCTTTATCGTATAAATCACCATCGGATTCTATGCACGCATCTAAAGCTCTACTAAGTTTTAATTTACTCAAAACTTCAGATTTATCTGCCTTTTTAACCTTAACAACAGTCAAAATCAAAGCATTAAGCTCAATAATCTTCTCTTCTGAAGGATATTTAAAGGCAACCATATATTTTAAATGGTTGCTTTTCTTTATAAATATTGCTTCAAAAAACTCCAAAACAAACAATTACGTTTAACACATCGGGCTTGATGAACTTTGACGATTAATTGCGAAGCTGTCAAAATTCGGAACGGAAGTGCAACTGGAGTGACTATGCTCCTGTTTGACGCCCCGAAGACCTTTTGGTCTGAGAGGCCTGCAAGGCCGTGGTCGTAGTGAGCGCTTGCGCGTAACGAAGAAGTCTTTTTCTTTTAATATGTAACTTAATTGTTTTTTGTTGGAAGCAAATTTCGCGCACCAGCAAGCTGACACTAAAGATTACTAATTGACTTTTTATTATTATCATACTAAAGAAAAAGATTGCGTTAAACATCAGGGTTTGCTGAACTTTCCACAATTAAAGCCGAAGGCGTGGAAAGTTGGGTGGAGCCTGCAAGGCGGAACCGTTAAGGTGCTGTTATGTCTGGGCGAGAACTTTAGTTCGAGAGGCTGCAAGCCGTCCCCGAGTACCGCAACGAAGTGAGGAACGGAGAGTTTTTCTTTTACCCGTAAGAATTAGAATTTAAGCTCAGTTTCTTCTGTAATTGTTTTTTTGTCAAGATATAAATCTTTTTTATGTAGTTCAAGATGATATTCTTCTAATTTATCTACTGTTTGAGAATGTTTTAAGGGCAAATCATGGGGCCTGTATTGAGATGAAAATTCATTTAATAATACTTCATCTAAACATCTTCCGTTCAAGGGTCTTCCCCAAACATTTGTCTTTGCACTTTGTTCATTTTGAACAAAAGAAACTATTCTAATATCTTCATATTGTCTTGAATCATATATTAGAGGTTTTTTGTAACTTATTGTTGTAGAAACTCCCATTTCAACATCAATGGTGAAATCATTTCTATCTTTTACTTTTCCAATGTGATTAATTATTTCTCTATTTAGGTTTCGACCAATAAAGTAAAAATTTTCTACTGAAATGATATCTTGACTCATATTTTTTGATAATTGACTGAGCTTAAAAAAGGTTTCTATTGTTGAAGGGTAAAATAAAAATTAGACATAAACATCGGAATTTAACGAAGTCGCCGAAGGCGATTTGGGTGGAGAAACCTGCAAGGTTTCGTAACCGTTAAATTCCTGTTAGTTGTGTCACGAAGTGACCGAGGGTTAGTGCAACGGTCGGCGAAGCCGAAACCCGAAGAGTTATCAGAGTTGCGTTTCTTTTAATATTTGAAAAATTCCTTCTGCAATAAGATTAGTTGGAAAAGATGCAATATTACTATTTAATTCAATTACTTCTTTTGGAGATGCTGGGACATGAATGAATAAAGTTTTAATTTTTTTATCCTTTAAATAACTGAGGCAATTATAATAAGCATAATTACAGATATAAGTTCCTGCATGGAATGATACTTCAGCAGGAATTCCCTTTTCTTTTAATTTATCTGAAAAATTCAATATATCAATATCAGTTTCAAATGCTAAGGAATTATTCATAGAAATTTTTTCAGATTGAATTTTTATTCCTTCATTGTCAGGAATTTCTGCATGTTTAAAGTTTAATCCGATTTTTTCTATTTTAACTTTATTTATTCCCATTGCAACTCCTAGTCCTAAAACAATTTCTGGGTTGAACTCATGAATTTTTTCTTTTAATAAGTCCCAGCAATTGTATGTGACGGGTAATTGAATTAATTCGACATCTTTGGAATTAAATAGGTCTATTATTGCTTTTCCAACTTCATGTGCAGGATTACTTTTTAGATTATGGAATTTTTCAAAGGTGTAAATTAAAGTCGTCATAATATTATGATGCGGTTAAAGGGTTATAAATTTTTCTCTAGCAACTCTGATAATTGCAACTAACATCGGGCTTAAGGAGAGTTTTGACTGAAAGGAGAAATTCGGGCGGAGTCTGCAAGACGGAGCTCTTTAAGCCCTGTTAAGTCGCCCCGACGACTGAAAGGAGGAGAGCCTGCAAGGCGTGGGTCGCAGAGAGGCACAGCCGAACGAGAAGTTGAGTTTTTACAAGTTCTTCAATCTTCTTTTTTCAAATATTTTTTCAAATGAGAAATCATTTTCTCACTTTTATTAAGTTCATTCTCCACATCGAAAAGTTCTTTTCGATCTTCTTCAGTTTCTTTATAAATCCAATTCATACTCTGGACAATTTTATCTATAACGCCTTTATTTAGCTGTTTTCTTTCAAACATTTCAAGAAATTCTTTTTTAGCACGACTCATATTCTGAAAATGCTCATTTAGTTGTCTTTCAAAAGATTCTAATCGTTGAAACTTTTGAGTTAATCTTTTGAACTCTTCTTCCAATTCATGTAATACATTATTTGCTTTATTTTCAAGAATAATTTTTTTAGAATCTAATTGTTCAATTTTTTCAAAAGCATTAAGAATTTCTTTTTTTTTATCTTCAATAGCTTTTGTTATATCGTAATTCTCGAAATATTTTTCCTCAGGATGTTGATCATGGATTTCTTTTAAATTATTCATTGCAGAATGAATTAATCCAATTTGTTTACCAAATTCGTTGCTAAAATGACTCATATTGTATCACCAACAAAAAATATTTGAAAGAAGTATAAATACTTTTTCATTGAACTTGTAAAAACTCAATTCGACTTAACATCGCAGTTTGGAGAACTTTCCACTATCAATGCCTTTGGGCGTGGAAAGTTGGGTGGAGCCTGCAATGGCGGAACCTCTAAACTGCTGTTTTCCCGCCCCGAGCATGTAATGCGAGAGCCTGCAAGGCGTGGGTCGAGGAAGCGAAGCTGACGAAGAAGTTTTGTTTTTGCTTTGAGTGTAGTTTTTTGCTTAGTTTTTTGAACCATTTATAAAAAAAATAGTTGTGATCATTATCTGACTATTTAGTTTACAAATTCTTATGTTGAAAATATATGTTTAGTCGGTTCAAAAAATTTCGTTAAACCCAACTGTTATGCGATTGTTCGCATTGATGTGGATTGACGAGCAAAAGACGTTAAGCACGAAAAGTTTGCTCTAATAATTGAGTTGTAACTCTGAACTTTATTCTTAATTTAGCAAGTGTTAGAGACAAAAACAAAATTCGTGGAAAACACATATTAGGCCGAGTTTTTCGGTCTAAGGAGTGTTATGTTGTTTCTGATTTTTCTCTGAAGATTGTAAATCCGAAGGATTTACGGGTTTTGAGGAGGAGATTATAAAAATTATTTTTGTTTGAGTTCTTTTATGAGTTATGCAATTGATACAGGGCGTTTATTGCAAGAGCTTCGGGATGAATGTGTTTTAAGAGGGTTTAGCGCTGCTACGATTAGGACTTATAATTATTGTGTAGGGATGTATGTGCGGTTTGCTCGAGAAAGGGGATTAAACTTGGATGTTTCGAGTGTTAGGTCGTTTCTTTTATGGGTTAAGGTGAGTGAGAATACTGCACGGTTGTATCATGCGGCTTTGCTTTTTTTCTTTTCTGCAGTTCTTAAGAAGCCTTTTACACAACAGGATGTTCCAAAAAAGAAGCGACTAAGGCAGTTGCCGAAAATATTGAGTAAACAGCAGATGAGAGAACTTGTTGGGCTCTTTGATAATGTAAAACATCGACTTGTGGTGAAACTGTTGTATAGCTCTGGCTTGCGACTACAAGAGCTTGTTAATTTGAAGCGAAGCGATATTAATGTAGTTGATGGGGTGGTTACTGTACGGCGGGGGAAAGGAGGGAAAGATAGAATTACTCTTTTTGCTAAAGACTTAGAGCAAGATTTGCTTGTTTATTATTCGCAGACGGGATTTGTTTCACCCTATGTGTTTGAAGGGAGAGGGGGAGGGAAATATGCAAAGAAAAGCGTGCAAAAATTATTAGAAAATGCAGGAAAACAATTAGGTGTTCGTATCACACCACATATGCTTAGACATTCATTTGCAACACATTTGGTAGAAGCAGGAGTTGATATTCGTTATGTTCAAAAACTCTTAGGTCATAGCGATGTAAGTACAACAGGGGTGTATGTGCATGTGGCAAAAAAAGATTTACGAGGAATACAAAGTCCTTTAGATGTATTGTGTTAGTCTTTATATTTTGCTTCTCAAAATGTAATAGTTTAGTTATTTTTTTTTAACGAGCGGAAAATGCCCTACTTCACCTACCAAGAATACTTCTAAAAACTTGAAATTATGTTAAAAAAATTAATGGTGCTATTTTTTTATGTGTGAGAAAAATAAAAGTCAGGGGAATATGAAAAACTAATACTTGCTTTACTTCCCCTGACTTGGTTGTTTGTGGTTGTGTGGGTTTGGTGTGAGTATAATAAATGCCTAACAGCTTTAGGGCCGTTGGCATTTATTTTTTATGTGGTGGTGTGAGTGAAGAAACTTAGTACTCATTAGCAGCCTCTAAAAAAGCCATATCATATAGTGAAATATATTCCTCATCAACAGATTTCTCGCCAATGAGTTGCATGATGGCGTCGTTGTCTGATGTTGTATTATCCAAAGTTTGAACCGTTTTCATATATTTCACCTCGAGATGTTTCTCAATTAATAGCTTAGTTGCAGTCATTTATAAACAATAGTAAGGAGACATATGGAATTGGAGTTAGTAAAGCTTAAAAGAGGAACTCCATTCTAGTGGTTTTAACATGCAACTTATTACGTGTAGCACGCCATTGTGGTTTGGCGTGACAAAAATCATTATACAATTAATTTTTGCACTAGTTACGCTTTTAGTTGCGTTTTTTTCTTATAAAGTATATAAGCTTTCTCGCCAACGACCAACATTTCTTTTCGGTTTAGGATTTATTGCACTTAGTAGTGCATATTTTATAGAGGCATTGTTTAATTATTTACTTTTACAAGGAGTGCAGACTCAGCATTTATTTCCAGCAGCAATAGGTGTTGCTCAACCTTTACAATTAAGTATTTTTGTTGTGAGTTTGCAAATGCTTTTAATGATTACAGGGTTATCGTTACTAAGTTATGTGACGCTTAAGGAACGCGGCGCAAAAATATTTTTACTAATTTTATCAATGAGTCTTGTGGGTATAGTGATGAGTGCACATGTCGGTTTGACATTTTATATTATAACAAGTATATTTTTATTGTTCATAACAGCGCAATATTTTCAACGACACGCTCGCAAGCCAACTAAAAATTCTTTAATGGTGTTTATGGGATTTGGTCTGCTCTTTTTAGGAAATGTGCAACTTGCTTTTGCACAATCTTTGAGCTTACTGTATATCTCAGGACATTTTATTAGTTTGTTTGGTTATTTACTTTTATTAGTAAATCTCTTGCGGGTTGTGAAACGATGAGTAAAAAACGAGGCCGCCTACAAATAATTCATGACATTCTAAATGCTATAAAATTAAAAGGTGGTATGATTAAACCCACTCATTTGCTTTATAAATCAAATCTTTCACACCAAATGATGAATGATTATCTTAAAGAACTTATAGGGAAAGAATTTATTATGGAACACATTGCGCCAAAAAATAATGCCAAGACCTATTCTTTAACAAGAAAAGGATATGATTATTTAGCAGAATATAGAACTGTTGTGCAGTTTGTGGAAAGCTTTGGTCTTGAAGAAGAGTAAACAGATTATATGTTGAGGGGATTATTTGGAATTAGATAAAGAGCGAGCAAAAGATGTACTCATCAAACCCTTCAAAGAACAAGGCATGCTATTCTTAGAACAATTTTCTCGACTCGCTTATCAAAAAGATTTACTTGATCCCCTAAAAGAACACGAGACGCCTGAACGACTCGCGCTACTCTCCTTTTTAGCAGTGCTTTATGATTCACAAAAAGAGTCGCGCAAGCATTACAAAGAAGTACTTGAGTTGTATCGAGCGAACCCTGATTTTTTTACGCTTGAGAATATTTTAGCTATGAATTCCGAGGAAGCGGGCTTCTTTGCACGAAGCGATATGCTCTCCATGGCAAAAAAAGGAGATTATATGCAAACATCGTATCGCAAGATACAAGACGAATACGGTGGGCAGATGCTTAACGTTTTAGATGAAGATATTGTTGAAACGCAAAAACGACTGCTTACCTTTAAAGGAATAGGTGATGGGTTATCAGGACTTTATGTGCACACCGTTCGCGACCACGGCATTTTTAGTTTTCGCAATGAAGAAGAATTCTGTCCGAAAATAGATTTTCACGATTATAACATTGGACGAGCACTTGGCATCGTTCAAGATATCAACCAGAGAATTCCCGGAGAAAATAAGAAACTATTTGGCAAATTTCTCCGAGACTTAGCACAAGAAGAAGACATCAGCATTTTTGACTTGGACGCATTCCTGTGGGGAATTGGCCAAATTTGCACAGCAAAAAACGATGCGCATTGTCAAGAACTCTGTCCGCTTGCAAGTCAATACCAATTTCCTCGAGCCTACCGATTTGAGAATGATTATTTTGTCCGAGGCAAAAAAGCTCAGAGCAGAAAAAAAATTGCAGAAGCAATGCAATATCAAGGAAAATTGTTTTAAGAAATTCTTATTTGAAATTACTGTTATTGATTCTTGGAGTTTTCTCGAAGAATCTTCGATTTTGGTTGTTTTATGACTATCAGGGACACTTAAACCGACAACATTTATAAATGGTGTCGGGTTCTTTAACTCCATCCCTTTCTTATAGCGGGATGGAGCAGCCAGGAGTGCTCGCAGGGCTCATAAGCCCGCGAGCAAGACGCACACACTCTGTGTCTTGCTTTGTGGCAGAGATACCCTGAGGTCGGAGGTTCAAATCCTCTTCCCGCTATATTTTATTTCTTGATTACTTCAATGTAATTCTTCAACGAAAGGATTTGAACATGCTCAAAAACCAAGGGTTTTTGGCACGTTTCGCAGGCTCAACGAATCCTCTTCCCGCTATATTTTATTTCTCAATTATTTCGATGAAATTCTTCAAACAAATTGATTTGTTTATTATTGGAATCTAAGAATAGAACATAAAAAAACTATTAAAAAATAAAAGAAAATGCACGAAAACCAAAATGGTTTTCGGCACGCTTCACAGCGATTTACTTGCCGGGGCGAAGTGCTCTGACAAGAGATAAATAATAAAAATATCTAGGCGTCAATTTTAGCCTCAGGTCTCACTGCATAACCATACTTGCTGGTGTCATAATCAAAGTGCAAGAGGAAACTTCTTACTTGTTCCCACGAGGGCTTAGTTGTTAGGAGCCATTTGAAAATGTGTTCTGTATAACAATAAGCACAAACATGCATGGGCGTCTTATTCACAATACAGATATCATCGGTAAACCGATTCACATCCAGTAGTTCATCAGATGCTTTCCGAAAACTTTTAAGCATATTGCTATCAGTTTCATTAATCCATGCTTCTATTTGTTCCCCTAGTCTTTCAGGTCCTAGAGGTGTTGTTATTTGCTCTTCACAGAGTACACATGCTCCCATTTTTTTTACACCTCAGCTTCCGAGAATGCTGCTAGTTAGCGTTCGGGGTGCAGGTGTTATCGGCCAACTGCTTTTCAGCGGTCGGTGTCCTGAAACAGCCTGCTGCCTTCTTTTGGGATTGCAACTTTAAGAAGTATTTTTGGTTTCCTTGTCTGTTGCAATTCCAGTTGTTTTTGCTGGTTTTTACAACATCCAAGGATATTTCTTGATGGATGTAGTATTCACTAGATCAAACACGCAATTAAAGTGCCGAATCGTTGTTGTGATACTCATCGTTGATTTCTTGCACGTGCTTGTATATAAGTCTTTCTCAAACAGCCAACATGCAGAAAACTACTAAAAATATCTATATCAGTATACATTTTTCCTCAAAAAACGAAATCTTTATAAACTATTTTCTCCAGGTCTATGCTATATAGTCTTTATATAACTATAAAGAGGTGTATTAATAATGATGAAAAAACGAGCACAAGCAGCTATGGAGTTCTTAATGACCTATGGTTGGGCAATTCTAGTAGTACTTTTAGCAATTGCAGCTTTGGCGTATTTTGGTGTATTAAGCCCCGAAAACCTTTTGCCTGAGCGAACCACTTTTGGAGCACCATTAGCAAATGTAGATAATGCAGTTATTGACGGAGCAACAAACTCCTTAGAAGTTGCATTTGTAAACAATAAGGGAACAGGTATTACGCTTCCTATGACTGGAGCTTTAACTGCTCAAGGTTCAACAGTGTGTGCAAATGCGGTGATTAATGCAACGTATAATAGCGCAGATGCTACAGGTGTAACCATTCCTCAAGGTGAAACTTTCCTTGTAACTTGGGACTGTGATGATTTAGGAACTGTACCTTCAGCTGGAACCAAATTTAAAGCAGATCTTCAGTTTGATTATGTTAATGCGGAAACTGGGCAAACCATTCCACATACAGGTTCTGTACAAGGTAAATACAGTTAAGCCTGCGGCTTAACTTCTTTTTTTTTATTTTCGCTGTAAAGCGTGCCAAAGATTATGTTTGATTTTTGAGCACGTTTTCTTTTTTTTCTTTCTTTTTCTTTCTTATTCTTTGATTTGATTGTTCACGTGCTACGCAATATTATTGCATGCTCTGCATGGCAAATACTGCAAACGAGTCGCGGTAATTCCTTAGCTAAAGCATTGGAATGCTTATCGTTTGTTTTTTTGCAAGGTAGCACTGTTTCTGAGTTGGTAGGTAATTGTTGCATTACTCGTTGCTGCAACATTTGTTTTAACTGTTTGATAGGCACACTATCTTTAAATAGGGCTTTAAGGTGAATTATTCTTATGAGAGGGGAGACTAGAGCGCAAGTTGCTATGGAGTATTTGATAATTTTCTCTATAGCATTCTTAATGACGATGCCTTTGGTTATTATTTTTGCAACACAGACGAGTAATTTGCAATCAGATATTGCCAACGCGCAACTTGAAAAAGCAGCATCCGAAATTATTGATGCAGCATCAGAAGTTTATTTTATGGGTTCGCCTGCACAACAAACTATTAGGGTCACGTTTCCTGATGGAATTATTTTAGCAAGTATAACTAACAAAGCACTTGTGTTTACTATGCAAGGAGCAACTTATAATTACACTTATGTGAAAGATACAACCATTAATTTAACAGGAACGCTTAAGACTTTTGAAGGTACACATAAAATTGTTGTGAAAGCGCAAGGCGCAGTAGTTTCTTTAGAGGATACATAAAAATGCGACGAGGTCAAGTCTCTATAGAATTTATTTTGCTTTTAGTAACTGGTTTTTTTTTCATGTTTACTTTAGTTGCTGCCATGGTTTATTTATCAGCAGATAAAACAACAGAACAAGCATATTATCAACTTGATGATTTAGGACGAGGTATCCAACAAGAACTCTTACTTGCTTCTCGCATGCAAGACGGATACCAACGAACATTTATTTTACCAACAAAAGTTGCAACACATAATTACACGATTGTTTTAGGTAACACTTCAACATACAACGGATTTATTAGTTTACAATTTGCAAATCAAGAAATTTATTATCCAACCCCTGTTGTTAATGGTACATTTATTAAAGGCGCAAATATGCTGCGAAAAGTAAATGATGTATTGTATTTAAATTAATTAAGGCGAAAAAAAGATGAAGCGAGTAAACCCTCAATGTAAAGGACAGATGTTCACTATAGATTTTATTCTTGGTATGGTTGGTTTTATATTTCTTCTTCTTATTGCAGTAAAAGTTTTATTAGGTTTAATTCCTTCAAGTGAGTATGAAGATTTATACCGAGATAATCTTTACATTTCAGACCAACTCGTCGATGCGGGTTATCCGCAAAATTGGAATAATACAACAGTTATTGTTCCAGGACTTATGAGTGCTTCTCAATTAAACATAACTAAACTTACGCAATTTGATTCCTTAGAGTACAATCGAACAAAAATAATATTTCATGTCAATAATGAATATCTCTTCTTTTTTAAAAACTCAACAGACATACTTAATATCACTACTTGTTTGCATGGTTATCCTCTTTTATACAACACAACAACATGCGAGCCAGACTTAACAACTATTACCTATGATAATTTAGTACACACGACACGACTCATAGCACACAATAACACATTATTACAATTAGTAATTTACTCTTGGAATTAATAGGGAGCTAAATGATGAAACGAAAAGGAATATATTACTCTATGGATGCCCTCTTTGCAGGATTACTTTTAGTTGGTGTTGCTGCAACGCTTTTAACCCTTTCATTTTATGAACCGTCTATTGATGAAAAAACATTTCTTACACAAGACTTACTTAATGTACTTGGAGCAATTCACATAATTGATATGAACGCACCTTTTGTACTAGCAGAAATTGCGAATGGAAATATTACTACAGTTAATAATACTGTACTTGAACAAATAGGTGAATATTGGGCTCTAAATAAAACAACAAAAGCAAATCAATTATTCTTTTTAGTAACCAATGAATCTTTACCGCCAGATATTAATATACAATTTTCTATTGAATCAGACTCAATTTATTTACAAAATGATTCAGCAATTACTAATTTAGCAGTCAGTCGACGAATGATATCGGGCATTGCAAAAGGAGCACCTATATCGGGCTCTAGTTCATCAGCATACCTCAAAAAAGTACGCAATAAAAAAACCGCATCATATGCTTATTTTGGAGGTTTTTACGGTCAGGGTAATATATCTGTTAATTTAGAACTGCCTGCTGATTTTCAAACTTCTCGATTGTTATCAAGCGATCTTAAAATAGAAACTTCAGGAACATTTGATTTATATCTTAATGGAATTCTTTGTGGCGGTTCAAGAACAGGTGCTGCTGGAGAAATTAGTTTATGGAATCTTATGGCTTGTAATAATTCGTTTCAATCAAATGAAAATAATATAACTTTATTTTTCACTTCTAACTTAAGCTCATCTTATGTTTCAGGAGGATTTTTAAAAGTTGTTTATACAACAGATACAGTAAAAGATCCAAGCACACCTGGCTATAAACGATATTATCTTCCTGAAATTGCAGGGTTTATTAATATGTATGATGCGTTTGCAGCACAAGGCCTTATCAGAAACTGGACAATGAATCTTTTTTTATATAATGAATATGATACGTTTGTTGTACTTGCAAACGAAACCATTTTTATTTCACCAGGACAAAATACTACCCAACACATTGTTTACTCCCGAATAAATCAATCATTACCCCCAACACAGATACCTTTGCGAGTTGGAACAACAAATCTTTCAAATATTACTATTGCAACTGCCGGAAAACCTTCTGATTCTTTTTTAGTAACTGATATTTCAGGAAGTATGGCTGATTGTGGAAGATATTTTACACAAGATGTAGAATATTGTAGCTATGAATATTTTTGGTGGGCTTGGTGGTTTAATAGGGAATGCGAACTTGCAACGACTTGTGTTTCAAATGAATGTGGAGGAACATCAACAACAAGAAATCACGTTATTTATAATAAAACAACTTCTACGTGCAATGGCACTTTACTTGACATTGCAAAAGAAGCAGGACATCTTTTTATTGAAACAATTCTTAATGATTCAACCTTGCATGAAATAGGTTTAGTTGATTTTTCTTATGATGCAAACCCTGCAACAGCTTTAACAAATGTACAAGGAGTGTTAGATGCTGAAATAGATACATACTCTGCAAACGGTGCAACCTGTACTTGTTGCGGTATTAACCGAGCAAGAGATTTAATTAACGTATCAATAGATGATAAATTTATTGTTGTATTAAGTGATGGAGAACCAACACGTCATTGTGGTGGCGATATTCATGAATATGACGGTCAAGGAAGTGATAGTACGCAATCACAAAATGATGCAATTGCTGCAGCACAACAAGCATGTATGGATAATATAACCGTTTATGCTATAGGGTTTGGTGAAGGAATGAGTGCTTCGGGACATGCTGTTATGGAGCAAATAGCCTGTAATAGTTCATTATATTATAATGCAACAAATGTTTCTGCGCTTGCACAAATTTATGAAAATATTTCAAATCAAATTTTAGTTGCAGCTAATTATTCTTCTCAAACCTTAGAAATTTTGGGGAATTATTCAACAGCCTATTTGTATAATGGTTCGTACATAGATTTATATTATGATCCTTTAGTTGCGCCAGATAATCAAGGAAAAATTTCTTTAACGTTTGAATCAGAACAATTTGGGGGTTGTGATGCAACCATACCTATTCCTGCAGGTATTCAGATAACTGATGCGATGGTTACCTCTTTTTCATCGAAGCATTGGACTAAATCAGTTCTAGTAAATGGTGTTGAAGTCTTTAATCTTTCTGATTATGGAACTGACTACGTCTTATTAGGAGACCCTTTTCTTATTCAAATTCCTTCAACAACATTATTGGTTGGTGCTAACAATAGTATTATTTTAGAAGTAGGAGATTCGCCAACAAATAACTCTGCGTGTTCACCAAACAATACTTTAATTTATACAGCACTTATTAATGCATCAACACCTCGATCGCAAACATTTGAAGTGCATGAGGGCTGTAACTGGAATATAGAATCTGAAGCAGGAATTTTTTCAAATGTTCTTATTCCCAAAGACTATGCAGGAGTAAATGCTTGTAATTACACGGCAACAGATATTACCTATAATCCTTATGATGCATATGATTCAGCAACTTATCATTTGCTTCGCCAACTCGACCCTGATCATGATGGTCAAGTGATTGTTGACTTAACAGAAGCAGACCTTGAAATTACTATTACTTTAGTAAGTGGCGTTCCTTACCTTTGGGGACCAAGTATTGTACAAACGAGTGTGTGGGAATAATATGAATTTATTAAAAAGCAAAAAAGGATTTACTTATTTAATAGCAGCAACTCTTCTTTCAATGATCATTATTTTTGTTTTTTTAGCAGTAAATAAATATACTTATCAAGATAGACAAGATTTACATGAAAACAGAATTGTTGTTATGAATGACTTCGTAACTGATTTTAATCAAGATATTCATCGAGCAACATACATCTCTTCGTTTCGTACACTTCTTGCTTTAGAAGATTATATTTCCAATGCAGAGGAATTTTTTAATGATACAGAAATTGCTTTTGCAGAAACATTTTTTAATGGCACTATTAGTGGACAAGTCGCTCCTCTTTTGAATGACTCAAGTTTTCTTGATTATTTAGATAAAGTTAATAGTTTAGCACGGCATATAGGACTTACTGCAAATATGACTGTGCTTGCTGTGCATCTTAACCAATCATCGCCATGGGCAGTTGATGTGGGTGTTGATATGGCTATTAATATTACAGATACTACAGGTATTGCGTCTTGGGAGTTTGAGCAAACCTATGTGACTACCGTACCTATTTACGATTTGCGAGATCCTCTCTATAGCGTCTTTACTTATAATCGTCTTTCTAATACTATTCGTGTTTTTCCAGAAACATTTTTAGTGAACACCACTGATAATGACACCTCAAACTTACAAAAGTTTCTTAATGACTCATATTACCTTGCTAATCCAAACGCACCATCGTTCTTGCAACGATTTGAAAATAATATCACCTCGCATCCTCAAGGAATTGAAAGTGTTGTTAATGTAGGGCTTCTTGCAGCACAAGATATTGATGTTTATGAAAACAGAATTAAAGTAGATTATATGTATTTTAATGCTATCGCTGGATCAAAAGTTTGCGCTGTGGACGGTGTTTCTTCCTCATTTTATTTTGTAACAACGCAAGATAGAGTGGGTTTATACGAAATTTCTGGATTGGATTATAATAATGTAACTTGTCCATAACTTTAACTTAATTAATTTAGGCTCAGGCTGAGCAAAACGAGAGTTATGGGCGTTTTTTCTTTTTAGAGTAGTTACACAACTTTTTTAACTATGGTATTTAATAATTCTTTTAGTATGAAGAACATAACTACCGGTATTGATAAATTTGTCCAACTCATTCACGATCATAAAAAACTTACTTCTGAGCGAGCAGCAAAATTACTTGGTGTTTCTAAAGATGTTGTCGAAGATTGGATAGAACTCTTAGAACAAGAGAAGGTTGTTTCAGTTTCCTATAAATTTTCTAAAATGTATGTCGAAGAACGAAAAATTGATGAAGAAACAGTTAAAGTTTCAGCAAAACAAGCATTATCTGAAAAAGATGCGTTCGAGAGAAAAATAGATGCAACAATTAAAGCAATTGATAATGAAACATCTGGTTTTGAAACAGTTCGACGAGAATTCGCAACAGTTCAAGGCAGAATTAAAGATGAATTAGAAACTGTTCGTAAAGAAATGAAAGAACTTGAGCATTATGATGAATTAAAGAAAAATATTTCAAAAGATATCGCTGAGCAACAAGAAGTTTACAAGAAGTTTATTCAAGAATATAATAATCAACTCGATAGTTTTGATAAAGCATACCAGCAATCCGTTGAAGATCTTAAAAAAGAAGAAACAAAGCTTGAAGTCTTTGAAACAAAAGTAGGCGAACTTCGTTATAGTAAAGATGAAATAGAAAAAACCATTCAACATAGTTTAAAGGAACTTAAAGCAGTATCGGATAATTTAACTTCTGAAATGAAAAATATTCAAGGAACAGAAGAACGTATAACAAAAATAAAAAAAGACTTACTTTCCATAACAAATAATATTGAAGAAAACAAACAACAAAATATTAAGAAACTTGGAAAACTAGTTGGTTCAAAACGAGAAGAAATTGAGCGACAACAAGATACGCTTCTTAAATCTGCAAAAATAAAAGTTGAAGAAGTAAAAAATTATGCTGATATGGGTAAAAAAATATATGATAGCTTTGAGAATTTATTCTCTAAAAAAATTAAAACAGGTGATCTTATTAGTGATCTTGAGCACGAAAAAGATAGCCTTAAAAAAGAGTTAGAAGTGCTCAAAAAGAAAGTAGAAGCGTTTAATGCGATAGATAAAGAATTAGCAGTTCAAAAAAAATTAGGAGATATTGAAGAAACTCTTGAAAGCTATGAAAAAAGAAAACAAGCATTATCGCAAAAAATTAGCAGTCTTATTAATTTTATTCGGGGAAAATAAATACGTATTACGCGTAACAAAAAAGAGGGTGACTTGATTGGCAAGTAAAAAGAAAAGCATACATAAAAAAACTTCTACAAAGAAAAGTTCTCAAAAGAACACTTCAGCAAAGACAACAAAAAAAGAACATAAGAAAATTCTTAAAAAAATTAATCTCGAAAATAATTCTCAAGAACAAAAATCCTCTGCGATTAGTAAACCTTATGAAATAAAACCTGAGAAACCAGAAAGCAATGCAATGGTAGTTAACAAACAAGAAAAAAATAAGAATGATAATCAAAACAAACCACTTTCTTATCATGTTGAGCAGGTCGCCGAACAACTTGACGAATATCAGTACAACTCTGGTCAAATCCCCATTCGAATAACAATAAAAAAAGATAAACGAGAATACGTGCCCATTTATGATCTTGAAATAGCTTCTATTACGCCAACAACAAAGTTAATATTAGAAAAAATTCGACAAGAATTAATTAAAAAGGTAAGTTTAGGTATTGCCGATTTAAGTGACTCAAAAAAAACTCATCAAATAGAAGAAAAATTCGAAGAACTTATAAAAATCCTTATTGAAAAATACTTGCCGGACAGTGATATGGAAACAACACATTTTCTTACTTCTTATTTAAAAATAAAAAGTTTAGGTCTTGGAAATATAGAACTCATTATGGATGATCAAAACCTTGAAGAAATAGTCATTAATCAAGCTTCAGAACCTATTTGGATTTACCATAAACATTACGGTTGGCTAAAAACAACAACCTATCTAAAAGATGAAAATCAGATTAGACATTATGCAAGTATTATTGGAAGAAAAGTAGGAAGACAAATTACTGTACTCACGCCACTTCTAGATGCAAACCTTGATGCAGGAGATAGAGTAAATGCAACTCTTTCACCAGTAAGTACCGACGGTAACACTATTACTATTCGAAAGTTTAGTAGAGATCCATGGACTATTACAAAATTTCTTCGAGTAGGAACTATAAGTGCAGAAGCAGCAGCAGTTGTTTGGTCAGCAATACAATACGAAATGAGTGCACTTATTGCAGGAGGAACGGCATCAGGAAAAACATCGGCGCTTAACGTTTTTGCAGGGTTTTCCCCACCAAACCAACGAATTCTATCTATTGAAGACACAAGAGAAATTCGATTACCTAAATTTTTACATTGGGTTCCTATGAATACCGTCATGCCAAACGCAGAAGGAAAAGGAGAAATTAGTATGGGTAATTTGCTTGTTAACTCGCTTCGTATGCGACCAGATAGAATTTTAGTAGGTGAAGTACGACGAAAACAAGAAACAGAAACACTCTTTGAAGCAATTCATACAGGACACTCAGTATATGCAACCTTTCACGCAAACAATGCGCGAGAAGCAATTGATAGATTAACTAATCCTCCGCTTGACGTTCCAAAAATAATGCTTCCTGCAATCTCATTAATTATTGTACAATTTAGAAACAGAAGAACAGGAAAACGACGAACATTTCAAATCGCAGAAATAATGCCTAATGGAGAACCAAATGTTATTTTACAGTATGATGCAAAAAAAGATGTTCTTGTAAGTACTTCAGGAAGTATGTTTGGTTCAGAAAGTTCTTCTAAGAAAGGGACATCGCACTTTTTTGAAACAATAAATAATTTTACGGGGATGAGTATTAAAGAAATTAAAGAAGAAATAACTGAGAAAGTTAAAGTTCTTAACTATCTTGTTAAACATAATATTGATTCTGTTGATGGTGTAGGACGAGTCATGGCAGAATATTACACCGATAAAGATAATCTTATGAAATATGTTAATTCTAATAAAGAATTTCCTCATATGTAAGTAGAAGATGAATATTTACAAACGAATTGCAAAAAAAATTCCTGGTCTGCAAGCAAGACTACATCAGGCAGCAATTTACGACACACCAG
>JAIPJP010000020.1 GCA_021734105.1 Candidatus Woesearchaeota archaeon | reverse complement strand
CATGATATTTCATGCCTGAAGCATGAAAAACTTTAATAACTTGCTTGTGTAAACTAACTTCATACTGACCGGAAATTTCTGTCTGAACCATAGTAATTTCTTGTCAGTATACATATTTATACCTTTTTGAACAACGCCTATTGGGAAGAATTAGTTTTTAGTTGATTATTGTACTTTTTTAGTATGATTTCAATGTGTTGGGTGTTAGTCTGACTTTTGTAATTATTTTATTTTTTCTAAAATAATTTCAATAGTTGAGACGCTGACGTCTTTGTCTTCTTTATTCTTGAAATCTTCAGAATCAATAGATATTTTTTTAATTTGAATTTGATCTTTAAGAAATCGTTTACGTGCAATTTCTGCAATATCAACTGCGCGACTAATGAATTTACCGCGTGCTTTAATGAGTACTTCGTGAGCGTTTTTTGTGGTAAACTGAATAACAACTCCTGTTACGTAGTTCATAAAAGGCTTTGTACCTACAAAAATAGAATTATCCAGACCTTCTTGGCCAGTTTGCTCGTCGTCCATAGTGTTCTTCCCCCCGAAAGATTACTTATTTTACAACTGATTCTTAATATCTCTTTTCTTCATACGTGTTGCATATCCTGCGATAGTGTTTCGCATTTTTTTAGATGCGTCATCTTGGATAGCATTTAAGACTTGTTTGTTCTCATTAAAGTCGATAGTGAACCGGTCTTTATGCTTAGCGTATGCTTCGTTTGTGAGTGCTTTAATCAATTTTGTTTTGATTCTTCCCATAATATCACTGGTTATTACTTGTGGTTGAAGGGAGGGATGAAGTGTTTATAAAGGTATGTGCGTATTTATAAATTAAGGTCTTGATAAGCCTGTTTTTTCTAGTTGAGTCAACCTTAGAACATATATTTTTAAGACAAGAACTTTTTATAAAAGATTGCGTTGTACATAGTAATTAGTGTTGAGGAGACTTTACTATAGCAACAACTATTGATGGTTCAGATAAGGCTCGTTTGGGCAGAAAAATTGAAAAATTATTGGCACAACATCCTGGGCGAGATCTCATGCATATTCTAAGAGATTTGACAAATATTAAAGATGAAATGGTTTCGCTTCTAGATTTATCGAATACAAAACTAGAATATCATATTGATAGAGCCTTAGCTGACTCGTAGCAACTTTTATAAATACTTTTTCTTAACATTTTGTTATGAGAAAAGGTTTGATTGTTTTAGTTTTGTTTTTTTTCGGGATTATTGGTGTTGTTTTAGCTCAACCAGCTTCAACAACGCTTTTGAATCAAGATTATTGTCAAGAACTACTACAATTGCATCAATGGAAAGAAATAACTTTTCCTGAGTCTTTTCCTCTACAAAATGGTCTGGTGAATGTTGATAATCAGGGGTCTGTAGCTTATGTGAAGCTATCTAACGGCTCTATAGTTGCAGCGGGATGTTCTTCTCTTGAAGAATATGATTACACCCTTAAAATAACTGTTGCAGGAGCTGCAAACTTGTTAACTGCCGGCGACCCCGTAAAAACCTATCGACAATTAAAGCGAGAAGGAGAACTTAATTTAAAAGGGGAAACTCAACAAGCAAGACGAACTGTAAGAAAACTTGCTTGGAGAGCCTTATTATTTCCTGCTTCTTTGAGGTGATGTTTATGAAAAAAATACTTATTATACTGGTGTTAATTTTATTGAGTACTTCGGTTTTAGGAACCACTCTAGATGACTTAAAATATTTAAATGTAGAAACCTGCGAGGAACTCCAAGAACAACTTGATATTGTTGGACAAGAAGTGCCGGACGCTATGCCATTTCAAAATGAACTTGTAAATTTAAAAATTGAAGAATTAAATCTCACCAGCAATATCCAAATAAAACAGGGAAAAGTTGTAGGTGTTGAGTGTGGCGCATCTAATGAATCGACCTATGATTTAGCTGTACAAAATCTCTCAACTATTAATGATGTTATTTTAGATGAAGACCCTCTTGATGCTTATTTGGAAATGAAGGAATCAGGCGCAATAAAAATGGAAGCAACCGGTTTTGGAAAGAAAGTCAAGCTCTTTTTTGCAAATGTTTTAGCAACTGTTGCGAATTGGTTTGTCTAAGTCGTTTTTTTTTTACTTATTTTACTCTTATAACTTTTTAGCCTACCTTTTTTGATAATTTGCATTTAGTGCAGTAAAATTATCCATACGTAACTCATTTTCATAAAGAAAACAATAGGTTGAGTTACAGATTCCTTGATCTATGCCAATAACATTATTCGCAGGGTCTGTTAATTTATGTGCGATATTTTGCTCGAGCTGAATGTTGTTTTTACCATTGCAACAAGCAAAACTAGTTTCTTGCTGATCAGCGATATCGTCAAGCGCATCAACCAAATCAAATTTTTCAACAATATATTGATCTTTAGTATCCTTAACAATTTTGTAAGCTTGCACTATTCCTTTGGTATTGTTTATTGTATTACTTTCCATAAGTGCATAAGTATTAAGCATGCCTTTTTGTACTTCGAATAAATTTTCAAATTCTTTACGGATAATATATTGTTTTTTCTTTGTCATTTTATAACTCCTTTTTTCTATTTAGTTTTTGCGAGAAATAATTATCTGTTCGTACTTGTAACTCTTCATTACTTGGAAAACCATTTTCTGCAGATTTTACATCGCTTTGCATCGCTTCAAGAATGCTAACATATTTTTTGATGTCATTAAGCGCGTCTAGAATGGAGATATTGGTGACAAGAAATTCTTGGCTATTTTTTATAAGGATTTTTTTAGCAGTATATTCTTGAACCTGATTGATATTATCGCAACAAGAAGGAAAAAGATATCTTTCTTCAAATCCTCTCATACGAAGATACTCTTTATTTGCCTTTGCTCTGGAGATAAATTCCAGTCCTATTCCTGCGATACTCATTACCAAGGAGCAAGATTGCTTTGAGTTTATAAAACTTTGTTTCAAAAACCTTTTATATGAAAACCATTAACAATTGTTTTGGGTGATGCGAATGGTAAATAACACACTTACTGAAGAACACGTGCAAAAATATTTTAAGATAACGGGTGAAGCAATTGAAAAAGTCAAAACGCACGAATTGGATATTGACAGGATTTCCCAAGCAAACGACTTTTTAGATATGATTGAAAGGTATTATAGTGATGCCAAACATTTTTATGAGAAAGGCGAATGGCTCTTAGCATTTGCAGCGCTTAACTATGCTCATGGATGGCTTGATGCTGGCGCTCGAAGTGAACTTTTTAAAGTTAAAGACTCAAGGCTTTTTACTGTTGACGATGAATAAGAATTTTAGTTTTTGAATAAACGCTCAACAACGCCTTTTTTTCTGCACTTGGCAATAATTTTAGGTATGGTTGCGAGTAGTTTGTCCACTTCTTCTTCTGTTGTGAATCTGCTAAGTGTTATACGAATACTTTCTTGTGCTTCTTGCGCGCTAAGTCCAAGTGCTTGCAGCACATAACTTGCTTCGTTGTTTGGCGCAGAACATGCAGAGCCAGATGATGTCTCAATACCTTTTCTATCAAGATAGCCACCAAGTCCGCTAGTATCAACACCATCAAAACGCAGATTAATATTGTTGCATAATCGTTTCTCGCCTTTGGGACCATTAAGATGCGCACCATCAATTTCAAGTAACTTAGAAATTATTTTATCACGATACTTTGTCATAGTACGATTATGTTTCTCTTTTGCTAAACTTACTGCTTTTGCGAAACCAACAACTCCCGCAACATTTTCTGTGCCGGAGCGGAGATGATGTTCTTGACCACCGCCATGAAGTAGAGGATCTATTTTTACATCTTTACGAATGAATAATGCGCCAACACCTCGAGGACCATGAATTTTATGACTATTAATAGTAAGTAAGTCCATGTTCATTTTCTTCACATCAATGGGAACTTTTGTAAAGCTTTGACAGGCATCGCTATGAAATAAAATTTTATATTTATGACAAATTGTTCCAATTGCTTCTAAATCATTAATGGTGCCAACTTCATTGTTGCCGTGAATAATTGAAACTAGAATAGTGTCTTTGCAAATTGCTTTTTCAAGTTTTTCAGTGCTTACAAAACCTTCATCGTTTACAGGAAGATAGGTAATTCTAAATCCTCGTTCTTTAAGCCATTCACACGATGCAAGAATGCATTTATGTTCAACAGCAGATACAATAATGTGTTTTCCTTTTTTCTCCCAAGCAAATGCAACACCCTTAATTGCTGCGTTATTACTCTCTGTTCCACCAGAGGTAAAGACTATCTCACTTGAACTAGCATTAATAGACTGCGCAATAGTGTTTCTTGCTTCATCAAGTGCATCTTTTGCACTATGACCAACGCTATGCGCTGAAGAAGGATTACCGAACGTTTTTTCAAAAAAAGGCAACATTGCTTCTACTACTCTTGAATCAACTTTTGTTGTTGCACCATTATCAAAGTAGAGCGTTTTAAACATTTTAACCAAGACCAACTAATCCAGGGCTAATGAGTAATATTAAGCCCAGAAGGAACATAATTGCTCCTCCTATGAATTTTATAAGTCCCATGGTCTTTTTATCTATTTGCTTTCCTTTAAAAGTGAAGGCGAAGATAAAAATGATGGTTAAGAGCGGTACAACATAAAAGAGGTTGTAGAGTAAAAGATATGCATAATGAGCAAATCCAGCTGCAAGGCCATGACCGCTAAGTACTCCTGTATAAATAATAGGGAAACCTGCTGTACAAGGAAGTTCAACTAATGAAGCGAAAACTGCAAGAACTGCTGCTGCTCCAATAAGTGTTCCCATGCTGCCTTTTTTCATTACATGCGCGACGTGATTGATTCTTCGCTTTAGTGGTCCAACATGTTTATCTTGCACCATTAATGTAACGCCTTTACGATAAAAGAACATTTCTTTCATATTAATGAGTCCTGCGCCAAGTGCAAGTGCTGCAATAGCGATTCGAAGAGGCGTTACAAACCCAATAAATTTGAAAATATTAAGCCATGCTGCCATGAACGTAAAATAAAATATGTAGATAACTGCAATGAAGGTTAAGCCGACAGCCAAAATTCTTTTTCGCTCGTGTGATTCTGAAAGCATAAGGCTAATTAATAGAGTGAGAACGAATAAATTACAAGGATTAAATCCGTCAATAAGTGCGATGATCAAGGTAAATAATGGAAGGGGCATGGAAAGACCAAGATTCCGCAATGCATCTGGATTAACAAATTTTGCAAAAGTGAAAAATCCAATAAGCACGAGCAATGTAATACAAACAATCAGAATCTTTTTTGTTTTTTCCTTCATCATTATTCCTCTTATTATTGATATTGTTGATAGGCTTTTATTAAGGAACTATAGTCTTCTTTACTTGGTTGTGCGCCAACTAAATAATCGCATCCAAAGATAAAAGTAGGCGTGTATCTAATACTTACTTTATATTTTTCTTCTGCTAGTTCGGCATCTTCTGCTTTGGCCATATCAAGAACAACTGGCACAACACCAAGCTCTGCGCATGCTTCTAAAAATTTAGGGAGTGTTTCCTTACAATGGCCACAGAATTTTGATTCAATCATGATGACTTCATAATTAGGATTATGTGCTTTACATTGTGATTCTGAAAAAGTTCCTTCTTTGGTAATTTCAATTGTTTCTGTTGAGGTTCCACAGCCTGCAAAAATAGTCATACTGAGCAGCGCGATGATGAGTATTGCTTGATTTCTTTTATTCATGCCTTCACACCTTTTTTTAGGGAAAACTTTTTAAGTTCTAGACGTTTCATGTGATGTAATTGTTTATAAATGTTTGTTACAAAAAATGAAACATAGTAAAATTACTCAAGATAAACAGTTTAGAACGATAATTCTAATAGTTTCTATTGTTTTGGGATTTATTTTTTTAGTTGCCTTTGCAGCTTTATATGTTTCTGATGCCATAAAAAATGATGATGCGTGTGGTTGTGTAATACCAATTCCTTATATGATTTTGCTTCTTTCTTCATTAGGTCTTTTTGTAGGTTTTCTTTCTGTTTACTTTCTCATGTCTCGTTTGATTCGTGAGAAGAAAGATTTCAAGCGAGTTTTGAAACTCTCATTGCAATTTTTAGAGGTTGATGAACGAAAGATTGTACATGTATTAATTCTCAATAAAGGGACATTTCCTCAAGCGAAGTTAGATACTAAAACAAATCTTCATCGAGTAAAGGTGCATAGGGCTATTGAGAAACTTGTAGCTCGAGGTATTGTTGTAAAAGAAGAGCGAGGCCGAACAAATACTATTTTATTAACTGAAGATTTTGCTGATTTAATAGATTCGAACTATTAATTTTTCTTAATTTTTTATTTTGTTCATTTTTTTGAGCTTTTTGACTTTCTAGGTTAATTTTTTTGCTTTTTTGAGTATGGTTAGTTTTAAATTAGTTTTAGACTGTGGCTGAGCTATTTTTATTGGTTTTTATAATTTTAAACGAAATGTTTATATAGTATTATGAATTTATATTCATAACTCAGTGATTGAGTGGAGGAATAGTATGCCAAATAAAGATGGAACAGGTCCACGAGGAGAAGGGTCTAAAACAGGACGACAACTAGGTAATTGTGCAGGAGCACAAGACCAAGGACAAAACCAAGAACGAGGTAGAGGATTAGGAAGACGTTGTGGACGAGGACAAGGAAATGGCCGTTGTGGGCAACCACGTGGCCAAGGACGAGGAAATTGGTCTAAAGCTGGTTATTCAGAACCAGAAAAAAACAAGGAACAAGAATAAATGGCTCCAAGACCATTGAAAATGCGAAGAGTGCGGGGAAGCCCAAACTCTTCATACTTTAAACCCGCAGGAATACGAGCAAGAGATTTAGAAAAAATAGAGTTAACTTTAGCTGAATTTGAAGCAATTAGATTAAAAGATTCCTTGGGTTTAGAACAAAAAGAATGTGCAGATAAAATGGTTATTTCTCAGCCTACTTTTCATCGACTTATCTTATCAGCTCGAAAGAAATTAGCGGATGCGATAGTCTTTGGAAAAGCAATTAAAATTAATCAAGAGGATAGTGAAGAGGAATAATTGTTTTTATTAAACTAATAGTTTTAGAGAATTTAGAAAAAAGAAATTAAAACGTAAAAAGAAAAAATAAATTTATTTTGCCTTAGCTGCTGCTTTTGTTTTCTTGACTATTTTATGCTCATCCGGATTTAAAATTCCTGCAGTAACAAGACCTGGAAGGCCCGTACCAACAGGGATTGGCTGATTAAGCATAACATTTTCAATAACACTATTTAAGTCATCTCGTTCTCCAGCAAGCGCTGCACTGATAAGATGACGAATAGGTGTTTCAAAACTTGCTCGAGCAAGCACACTAGGTTTTTCCTTAACAATACCGTATCTGTTAATACCAAGAACGTGACCACTCATGGTCATAGTATCTGCAACAAGCATAATGTGTCGTATATCGATAGGAATACCTTGCGTGTCAAGAACTTTGTTGATTTCATTAATAATAAGTTGTCTTGCTGCTTCAATACCCATATATTTTTCTACTTCATATAAATCGTTTGAAACGGTTCGAGTTTTATCAATGTATTCAAGTTTGAGAATTTCTTTCATATTACTTCCTGCAGTAACAATAACATGTTCTTCATCACGTTTTACAGGAATAACTTGTGTTATGCCTTTAATACCGTTTACGTAGATGTCTTTAATAATTTCTTTAAGTTTGTATAAATCATTAATGTTATCTTCTTTAGCTGCTTTAATAGTAATGCTGGCCTCTTTTTCTTCTTTAAATGTGTAACCTTTCACACTTTTTTCTAAAACTTTTGCAATATGTTTGGTGGTAAGCTCAGCATCTTGAACCCGCTTCATATCGAGCAGCACTTGCAATGATGCAGAACTAATGTTAATATCAATTTCTTTAATATATCGCTTAAATGTTGTTTCTCGAATTTGACTTGCGATTTTAGTAATATCTTTACCGCTATTATAAGGCGGTTTTAGATAAATTTCTGTTGATGCAGTTGAAATAGTTTTTCGACCATCTAAAACTTCAATAATTCGAGGAAGACCTGTAGTCACTTTTACTTCAGATACACCTGCAAGGTGGAATGTGTTTAGTGTCATTTGTGTAGATGGCTCACCGATACTTTCAGCGCTTACAACACCCACGCTTTCCCCTGGCTCAGCAAGAGAATTTCGATATTCTTTGTAAACCGCTTCAAAAATCTTTTTTTGCTTAGCAGCAGAAGTTTTATCGGGAATAATTTCCTTAAGTTCTCTAATAATTTTCTCAGGAAGCAAGGATTTGTATTCATCAATTAGTTTTTCCATTTTTATTCCTCCAAGACCTCGCCTACGATTTTTTTTACGTTAATAATGCCTCCTTCACTTTTGGAAACATCAACACCATCTTCACCAAATATGAATTGTACCAGTTTACCTGATGCATCACGAACAGTGTAATCGTATTCAATTTTTAAGTCTTGCATAGCATTTGCAAGTCTTCTGTATAAATATCCGCTCTTTGGCGTTCGAAGCGCAGTATCCATTAGAGAATCCCGACCAGTCATAGCCATAAAGAATGCTTCATGAGGCTTAAGACCTGATTTAAAACCATTTCTAATAAAGCCATGGGCGTCTCCACTAAGATCTCCTTCTTTAAAACAAGATAATGTTCTATTGTGAAAACCTTTGTTTACTCTTCCACCACGAAGGTCTTGCTGTCCAACAAGTGCGCTCATCTGAGCCATGTTAATAATATTACCTCGGGCACCAGACTTAAGCATGTCCATGGTGTTAGATTGTCGAGCAGTCTCGCCGACAATATTACCTGCATCGTTACGAGCTTTATTTAAAACACTAAGTAATTTGAGCTCAAGAGTTTCTGCTTCGCTATGTCCTGGAAGTGCTTCAAGTGTTCCTGCTTTAAATTGCTCAATAAGTTTATCAGCATCTTTTTCAGCTTGTTTAATGGTTTTTTGCACTTGCGAGTTACCCTCATCAGAAAGATCAGTATCTGCAATACCTGTTGTGAATCCTAAGCGAAATAACACTTCAATTCCTAAGCGATAAATTTTACCAAGGAACATAACGGTATCTTCAGGACCGTAAAGTTTATGGATTTGCCGCAAAAGCAGACCGCTTCCTTCACCAAGATTATTTTTATCTAAAACACCTTGAGTTAAGCTGCCATTCTTAATGATAACCATGCTTTCAGGATCTTCAGGGTGTTCTTTATAATTTTTGTTTGGTGCGCTAAAACTTAAATCCTTAGGAAGTAATGTGCTAAAAATTTCTTTACCGCTTACTTCTTTTTTCTTAGGAAGATTGGAAAAATCTGTTTCACCAATAGCCATTAATATATCAACAGCTTCTTCATGAGATGTCTTGAAATTATTGTTTGTTAACAAGTAATTTCCACTAATTGCATCTTGGTTACAACCAATAATAGAAAGGCCATAACGAGGACTAATTAGTTGCGTTTGTACTTGCATAAGAAGCTCTGCTTCAGCCCGAGATTCTTCTGTTTGAGGAACATGTAAGTTCATCTCATCACCATCAAAGTCTGCGTTATAAGGTGCACATACAGCGGGATTAAGTCGAAGAGTTAATCCGTCAAGAACACGCACTTTATGACACATCATACTCATTTTGTGCAATGATGGTTGACGATTAAATAATACTACATCTCCATCCATTAAATGTCTTTCGACAATAAGACCTGGTTCAAGTTCTTCTAAAAGTTGTTCTTTTGTTTCATCAGTAATGCGTTTTCTACGTCCATCTGGGCGAACAATATAATTTGCACCAGGATATTCATCAGGACCGCGTTCAACAAATTTTTTCAAATAATCTATATTCCAATCAGTAATTTTCTCAGGAACAGTGAGTTTCATAGAAAAGTTTCTTGGAACACCAACTTCATTAATCTCTAATTTTGGATCAGGACTAATAACTGCACGAGCACTAAAGTTTGTACGTTTACCAGCAAGATTATGTCTGATACGACCCTCTTTAGATTTTACACGTGCTGTTAATGTTTTTAATGGTTGACCACTACGATGACGTGCTGGAGGAAGTTGCGATACATCATTATCAAAAAATGTTGTCACATGATATTGCAATAAATCCCATAAATCTTCAACAATAATTTCTGGAGCACCAGCATTAATGTTTTCAAATAATCGTTGATTAATACGAACAATATCTCCTAATTTGTGTGTTAAGTCATCTTCACTTCGTTCACCAGACTCTAGCGTAATACTAGGACGCATGGTGACTGGAGGAATAGGAAGCACTGTAAGAATAGTCCATTCAGGTCTTGCTGTTACGGGATTTATGCCGATGACTTTTAAATCCTCATTGCTAATTTTTTCAAATCGTGTTCTAATTTCAATAGGACTGATTCTTTTTTCATCTTCAAGAAATGTTGTAGGTTTTTCAAGTTTAATTTTTTGCTGCTTTGCACTACAATGAGGACATTTAGTAACTGTTTTCATTGTTGCTATCATTTCTTTAAGAAAATTACGTCTTTCAGTATCAGTTCCGAATTCACTGATTTTATCAAGTTCGTCTTTAACTTCTTGAATTTTAGTTTCAGGAATAAGAATTCTTCCACAATCTTTACAGGTTAGTCGTAGTAAATCAAGCGCAAGTTCAACAAATTTAATGTGAACAACTGGTCGCGCTACTTCGATGTAACTGAAGTGACCAGGGCATTCTTTAAGTTTTAAACCGCATGTTTTACATTTAAGACCGGGGTCAATGACACCTAATCGAACATCCATAAGGCCTCCATCAACAGGATAACCTTCTTTATCATAGAGTTCAGGTGTGACAATCTTTGCGCTGGACATGCCCTTAATAAATTGAGGACTCATGATTCCAAATGTGATTGCGCCAACTTTTTTGAAAGTAAATTGTTCGTCCATTTCTGTCACCTAGTATTTTGATGTCAACTCTAGTTTAGGATATAAACAGAGTGATTTGAACTCATCAAGAATTAACTTGAAAGCATAGGAGAGTTCAATGTTGTTAATTTCCGCGTTCTCGCCAGTAATCGGACAATAATATTTGTCTCGTCGAGTATCGTGTACTGCAATAATACCTGTTTCTTCAGAGATAGGAAGTATTGTTTTATCAGAATCAAATCGTTCCTTAAGCAGTAAACTTGCCCCGTGAGCAACAAACGTATCTTTCTCCATTTCCCCTAATCGTAGACCACCTTCTTTAAGACGACCTTCCGTAGGTTGTCTGGTAAGTAGCTGAATTGGACCACGAGCACGTGAATGGATTTTGTTTCTTACTTGATGTTTTAGACGTAAATAATACATAGGTCCGATAAAAATCTTTACATGATATGGTTCGCCAGTTGCACCGTTATACATCGTTTCAACACCGCCTTCATTAAAACCATAACTTAATAGTTCAGATCGAAGGTCTGCTTCTTTTTCAGCTTCAAACATCGTACCATCGATGTATCTTCCACCAAGAGCACCAACTTTAGCACCAATAAGTTCAAGTAAATGACCAATAGTCATTCGTGTTGGAATACCATGTGGTGAGAAAATAATATCTGGTTTAACGCCGGTAATCGAAAAGGGCATGTCCACTTCAGGAACAACTAAACTCACTACACCTTTTTGTGCGTGTCGACTAGTAAACTTATCTCCCATTTCAGGAATTCTTTGTTCACGAAGACGAACCTGAATTAATTTATTACCTTCATCATTTTCTGTTAGGAAAACCATATCAACAGTTCCTTCTTGACCATGCGCTAAACACATAGAACTTTCTCGACGAGAACTTGCAGCCAAGTTATATTCTTCCATGGAATTAAGGAATCGTGGAGGAGATGTTTTACCAATAACAACATCATCTTCTTTTACCGTTGCTTCTGGAAAAATAATACCATCATCTTCTAAAAATCGATAATCTTTTTCACTTCGATAACCTTTAACATCTTTATCAGGAACGCCAACTTCATCTAAAAGACCTCCTGAGTAACGTAATTCTTCTGTAACCATTGGTTTGAAATAATGGCTTCGTGCTAGACCTCTATCTACACTACCTTGATTAAGGATAATTGCATCTTCCATATTAAATCCTTGATAAGACATGACTGCAACAGTAACATTTTGTCCAGATGGATGTTTTTCGTATTCGCTTAAATCATGCAAGATGGTTGAAACAATAGGTATTTGCGGGTACTGAAGTAAATTAGTATCCATGTCCATACGAAGCGGGAAATTTGCTGCATAAAATCCTATACCTTGTTTTTGATTTTTAGAACCTTGCGATAAACGAGCACCTTGGTTATGATGACCAAAAGGTACAAGACCTGTTGCAACACCAACTAAATCAACTTGACTTACTTCTAGGTGTGTGTGTTCAGGTGTTAGATCGTTTTCGGTGAATGCAATAAGCGTGTTTTCTTCTTCAGCAGCATCGAGGTATTCAATAATTCCTTGTTTTACTAAATCAGACCATGCGAGTTCTCCTTTTTCAAGTTGTTCATAATGTCTTTTAGTAATAAGACTTTTACCTTCTTTAACAACAATTACAGGTCGAGTTGTTCGTCCTTTACTTGTTTCAAGATAAACATTACCATTGGTTAATGAAAGGTACACATTTACATCACCAGGGACTCGATTCATGCGTCTTTCTGAGATAATTCTATCAGCAAATACTTTTGCATCTTTAACGCTGCCAACAAATTTGTAATCAATAAATACATCAGTCATTTTTATTTACCCCTGCACCGTTTCTAGACCGAATGTCTTTAGTGTTTTTGTTAATTCTTCTGTATCAACACTTTGCGTTACGTTAGCAAGAATTGCTAAATTTTTTCGCAAACCAATATTGGTACCTTCTGGAGTCTCACTAATACAAAGACGTCCAAGATGAGTTGAGTGAAGTGCTCGTGCTTCAAAGTTTTCTTGACTTGAAGAAAGCGGACTAAACACGCGTTGTAATGACGAAATTAACTCTAGATGGTTTTGTCGAGAAATACGTTGAGAAACGCCTGTTCGGTTACCTACCCAATTACCTGTAGCCATACTGCTATAAATTCGTTGTGTTAATAGTTTTTCACGAATAATAACTTTAATGGAAGGAATTTTTCCACGTTTTACAATTCGTTGGAAATTATAAAGCAAATCCCCAATTAATACTTTAATATTAACGCGAAATAAATCGGCAAGTAAGTCTCCTGAAAGTTTTAATCGTTTATTTGCATAGTGATCTTTATCAGTTAAGGGGAGTTCTCCTCGAGTTGTTCGCACAAAGTCCTTGAGATATTTGCATACGTTGATTGCTTTGAATTCTCGATTATCTTTACTGATACCTAGATGTGGTAAAAGATATTTATCAAGAATTTCTTCTACACGTTGAATTCGAATTTCTCTTGATTGTGTAATACCAATTTTTTTAGCAACCATATCAAGTGCTTCTTCTCTATCTTTTACATCAACATATTCAAAGAGGTTAGCAAATACTTCGCTGTCATTGCCAAGGTCAATTGCTTTCATAATTTCTTCATCTTTAAGTACACCAAGTGCTTTGATGAGAAGAATAACTGGTATTCTTTTTACACGAGTAAATGTTAAGTATAAAATACCGTCTTTGAGTTTTTCAAACTGGTGAGGAATTTTGTATGATCCTCGCTCTGAAAAAATTTTTCCAATAAATTTTGACATTCCAGTTGATGCTTTTTCAACCATAAGTCTGTTAGATGCGAGATCTTCAATTTTTACAAGAACTTTTTCAGTTCCATTCACAATAAAATATCCTCCTGGATCATTTGGATCTTCGCCTGCTTTAATAAGTTCTTCTTCACTCTTACCATTTAAATGGCAAAACTTACTTTTTAACATGATAGGTAGATTTCCAATTTGGAGTTTAAAGTCTTCACGTTGTACACCATTAATATGTGCTGAGACTTCCATGTAAATAGGGGCTGCATAAGAAATTTTTCGCAGTCGCGCTTCACTAGGTAAAATATCTCGCTTTGAACCATCTGCTTCAGTAATTTCTGGTTTTGTTACCCAAATATTATCGAGTCGAATTTTGAAATCTTCTACATTTGGCGGAATAATAGTTGGTTCGATTGTTCGGTTTTCTTCTAAAATATTATTAAGCTCTTTATCTACAAAATTATTAAATGAAGTTAAGTCTGCTTGGATAAGCGAATTTTCTTCAAAGAATTTTTTGAGTAAGAGTTCTGAATTAATTAGTCTTGCTTCTTTATTCACTAGAGACACCTCTATAAAAAATAGATTTACCAGCCGTAGGACTGTTTCTTGTTATTTTAATTATGTCGCCAACTTTAATGTCCATGCCTTGCAGCGCAGCATCGTTAATTGGAATTTTAGGAAACTGTTTCATTGAAACGTTGTATTTAGCAAGGAGTGCTTCCTTCTCTTTGTCAGAAATCTTTTCGTGCTTTGGCACTAATACGTGTTGAATTAGTTCGTCACCCATGTTTGCAAAACCCCCGTTGAACGGAAAATGGCGAGCCGGACGAGATTTGAACTCGCGACCACCTGATAACTTCAGCGGATGGCGAATCGTCGTACAAGGTGTACGGTTATTTTCCCGTTCCGTGTAAAAGTCAGGTGCTCTACCAGACTGAGCTACCGGCTCATGAATGGTTCAAGAGTGTATAATGACACGCCCTGGCCGGGATTTGAACCCGGGTCGCGGCCTTTCTTTCGCCAAAAATTATTGATTTTTAACGTCGACAGGGCCGCATGATAGGCCGAACTACACTACCAGGGCATCATACTCTAGATATATGTAATTATTTTTCCTTGAACCAAACGCTTGAAGGAAACTGACTCCATTTATAAAGCTTATGGTTGAAAAACGTTCTCTATTCATCTTTTTAGGCTGTTTGGGGCCTTTATACTTGTTTTTGCTTGTTTTGTTGTTTTTTTTATCGTTTTTGAACTCATTTTTTTCTATGTAGTGTTTACACTCTGCAAATGTTTATAAATTACACTACATTTAGTGTTTTCATGCTTTGCCCCTATTGTTCCCACGACGAAACGAAAGTACTTGAGACTCGAGAGACTAGTGTTGAAGAAACACGACGGCGACGAGAGTGTTTAAAGTGTGAGAAGCGCTTTACAACCTATGAACGAGTAGAATTAAAACCCATTCTTGTCATTAAAAAAGATGGTCGTAGAGAGGAATTTGATCGACAGAAAATTATACGAGGGCTTCTAAGAAGCTCTGAAAAGCGACCTGTAAGCCTTATGGATATAGAAAAACTAGTGGACAACGTGGAGTATAAAATACGTTCTTTAGGACTCCAAGAAGTCAAAAGCACCAAAGTTGGTCAACTCGTGATGAATCGCCTTAAAAAACTGGATTCTATAGCTTATATTCGTTTTGCATCAGTCTATCGCGACTTTGAAGATATTGAATCTTTCCAAGATGAAATTGAAAGATTAACAGAGAGAGTTATCGAAGAAAATTTAAAAAAATAAATGGTAATTGCTTTTTATTATTGCCTTGTTTACAAGAATGCACTTGGATATTGTTTTGAATGTTTCTTAAGAAATGCAGATGTCAATGATTACTTCTTAGATATCGGCGCTGACGAGGTCTCTGTCGATGAGACTAATAAGTTTTTGAAACGTATTTCTCAGTTCTTCGTTTTGTGTTGCGTGCTGCAGTTGAGTTAAGGTATCAATTAATCTTCTAAAGAATCTGATAATATCTCCTTCAGCCATATTGCTATACGTCATGAGCTGAGCGAATGTTGCGCCGGTTGCCCATGCCTTTACAAAATTAATCATCCGCTTCAGGGAGATTTTGTTAATATCTCGCGCAACACGCGTTTTCTCAAGCAGCTTAAGAATTCGATTATACGCTTTTTCACTACCTTTAATCATGAAATAATCGAGTCTGCGCGATTCGTAAATTATTGTTGCAAGAATAGTGAGTAAATCGATATCACTCATTTTATGTAAGTGTGGTAAGAAAAATAATTCGGTAAGTGTGATTTCGTTACTATACAAATGTCGAGCAAAATGACCTTTTTCGGTGAGTTCATATGCCTGTGTATTTTCAACATAAGCACCTTCATATGTTGTTTGGCTGGCTGGTTTAATATATTCTAACTTTGTTAATAATTTCATTTTATTTTTGAATGTTGCCATCACATGCACAGCTTTCTTATTTGCTTGCGTTCTAGTATAATAATCAAAACTTGACTTGAGCACTTTTTCTTGAGTTTTTTCATCAAAATTTGCTAATAGATTAAGCACTGTATTTGTGCTTAACGTAAACTGTGAGACAATTGGTTCATCATCAACTGTTGATATTTTTTTTAGTTTGTCTAAATCAGTGTATTTACGATTAATCGTTGCAATTACCGTTCCTTCTTTATCAATACCGCGACGACCAGCACGACCTGCAATTTGAAAATATTCTTTGGCATGAAGTGGTCGAGTAGTAATTCCATCATATTTTTCTAAGGCATCAAAAATAACTGTTTTTGCAGGCATATTAATTCCCACACTAAATGTTTCAGTAGTGTATAAAATTTTAATGAGCCCTTTACTAAAGAGTTCTTCAACAATGTGTTTAAGTGCCGGAAGCATCCCTGAATGATGAAAACCAATACCTTTGGGAAGCGTTTGTCGAAGTATTTTTGTTGTATCCATATTTGCAAATTCTTGTTGCATATGGTTTCGTACAAATGTACTTGCTTCTTGACTTTCTTGTGTTGTGAGTAAATCTTTTTTCTTAGCAGTTTCAAATGCAAAATCTTGACATTTTTTTCGAGAAAAACAAAAATACATGGCTGGTGTTTTAATATCTTTAATAACTTCGGTGTGATGTGGTGGTTTCATATCATAGAGTCCGCGTTTGTTTTTTTTCTTACCATATTGTTTTTTGTGACCTGTAAGTGTGTATGCCTGTTCTTCTTCAAGCGCTATATCTGCTTTGATACTTTGAATAGTAGTTAGACCTAATTTTTTATCGTAGCAAAGATGTTTAAGCGGTACTGGACGATGACCATAAAAAACCGTTTCAACTTTATGATTTTTAATCGTTTGAATCCACTGAGCAAACTCTTTATAATTAGGTATGGTTGCAGATAACGCGAGGAATCTAATATGTTCAGGCGAGAAAATAATTGATTCTTCCCAGACTGTTCCACGTTCTATATCGTTGATGTAATGAATTTCGTCGAAAACAACGTAAGAGACTCGTTGCGTAATAGGATCATTAGTTACAAGCATATTACGATAAATTTCTGTAGTCATGATGAGAATAGGTGCTGTAGGATTAATACTATGATCACCTGTAAGAAGACCAACCTTTTCTTTACCATAATCATTACAGAAATCTTTGTATTTTTGATTAGAAAGAGCCTTGATTGGGGCTGTGTAGACGATAGTATTACCTTCGGGAAGGTGTTTGTGAATAACATACTCTGCGATAAGTGTTTTACCAGTACCAGTTGACGCTGAAACTACACATGAATGATTTCTATTAATGGTTGCGATAGCGTCTTCTTGGAACTTATCGAGTGTTTTTCCTTTGAATTCCATTTTTGTTTCACCGTTAGGTTTCAATTTAAAGTATTTAAATCACACGTTATTGAGCCCTTTTTTCCAAAGAAAAGCTTAGATACGCGGTTTTGATTAGGTTTTTTCATGAAACCAAAGAAAAATATCGCTGATTACGTAACTGATAAAGATGCGGGCTGTATGATGGCAGGTTTTCTTCTTAGTAGCACAGTAGTATTGGTTCTTGGATAGCGCATATGTATTCTATGCAAGACGTTGTTGACTATAGTTTAATGAAAAACTCAGAGTATGACAATGTTTTGAAAACCTATTGGCAAAACTCGTGGATAATTCCAGCAACTATTTTTGGTAGTTATGTAGGTAGTAAAATACACGCAGCTGTTCAGCATTATCGAAATAAGAACAAATAATTTTCGTAACTTTTTTATGTATCCACTTTTTAAATTTCTCTGATGACTGAATTATTGTATTTAAAGGATTGTTATTTGAAAGAAACAACAGCGAAAGTCACGAATATAAGCGTGCATGATGGAACTATTCTCGTAGAACTTGACCAAACCATTTTTTATCCAACAGGTGGTGGACAACCACATGACGAAGGAACCCTGCAATTAGCAGCAGATGAAACAAACGTTTTTGTCGTATCGTCTGTGTATAAATTTAAAGAAAAAGTATTTCATGTCGTAGATAAACCAGGACTAAAAGTTGGTGACGAAGTACTTTGCAAAATAGATTGGGAACGAAGATACACGCACATGCGAATGCACACAGCAGCACATATCATTTCTGATTTATTTGAAGCAGACGAGGGAACACTCGTTTCAGGCAATCAACTCGGACTTGATAAAAGCAGAATTGATTTAACACTAGAACATTTTGACAGAGATCATATGCAAAGCTTTGAAGCAAAATCAAACGAGGTTATTAAGAAAAGTTATCCTATTAAGAAATATTTTCTTTCTCGAGAAGAAGCAGAACAAGATCCAGGATTATTTACTTTACTCAAAGGATTCTCAGATGAGATAAAACA
>JAIPJP010000019.1 GCA_021734105.1 Candidatus Woesearchaeota archaeon | reverse complement strand
AGTTTGCGAAGCAAACTACACTACATGAAAAAAAGAGAATTCGCATGGCAAATCATCACCTACAATCTTGAGAAGCTAAGTCAAAGCAGTAAATCTTTGCTTTACTGGCTCTGGAGAGCAATCACTTTGAACAAGCCCTCCCAATAGTAACATTTTTAAATAACTTTTGTTAGAGTAAAGAATATCACGTGAGGTGTAATATATGACAAATGATAATAATTTTGCATTAATTGCTCTTGTAGCAATTGTTGCAGTAGTAGGATTAGTAGGTCTTGTAATGATGCAAGGCGGAGCAAAAAACCTCCTCCCGACAATCGTTACAACAGAAGATAACCTAGCAGGAGACGTAAAAGCTATGGGTCGTATTAGTGATAGCGAATGTCAAGGACTATTAGATGCATGCAACACAGGATATCATCCAAGCACCTATAATGTCTACGATGCATTATGCAATTACCACATTGCTGAAAAATAAATCGTTGTATTTTCTTTTTCATTTTTTTAATCTGCAAATTAAGTAACTTTATAAAGCCCTTTCTGGTTCTAGCTACCATGGTTATGGCCCCATAGCATAGCCTGGATAGTGCGGCCGGCTTCGGACCGGCAGGTCGGGGGTTCGAATCCTCCTGGGGTCACCATATTCTTTCATCTCAAACAAATTCTGCAACTACACAGGAGGTCCGGAGTACAAACGACACTACCCCCTGGGTTCACCATATTCTTTCATCTCAAACAAATTCTACAACTACACAGGAGGTCCGGAGTACAAACGACACTACCTCCCGGGGTCACCACCTTTTTGGGTATTTTGAAGGGTTACGAAATTTTAAATATCAATTATACTTTCTCTTATTATGGTTCACTGGATTGTTAATTTGATTATTCTCGGATTCTTTCTTAATATATCTCTTTGGGGTGTTGTGTTTTTAGTGCGAACTTTAAAAAAAATTCAACATATTTCATCTAAGAATATTGAGAAAAACGCTCGTTTTGCAGAGAATGTATGGGCTGGGATTATTTCTGGAGCTATGCTTTTGTGTGGTCAGATTATTTATGGTGCTGTTCAATCTGTTAATTGGTCACTGAATTTTTCTTCTTTAAGCAATTTCCTTGTTGATATATCTATAACTTTATTGATGTTGGTATTTGTTGCTATTATCTTCTTGAATGTTTTTACTTGGTTATTTTACTCAGGTTTATCTAAGGATTAAGTTATTGTTCTTAACTAAAGTTAAATTTTAAATACATCTTCTGTTTTTTATCTTTTTATGACTCAATCGCCTTTGCAAATATTGCCTAATTTTGGAATAAAGAATGTTCAACAATTCATTTTATATGTTTCTACAACTATTTTTATGTTATCTTTATTTATTCCTATTCAAGGTTTAACTTTGAGTGTTGTTCAAAGAAAGAGTTTAATTATTACTGTTGTTAGCGCTATTGCTTGGTTTTTAAGGTCTTCTCTTTGGTCTTGGGTTAAAATGATTGATGATGATACTCGTAAAGGTAATCGTCACCCCTCTAAATCTGATGAAGATATGTTTATGTGGGCGTTTGGTATATTAAATACTCTTCATATTTTTATCGTTCTTGTTATTTTAGGGTCTTAACTTAGAGTTATCCTATTTAGTGTGAAAGGTTTATATAGTTCAGACTCGCAATATCATTATGGTTGCTTCAAAAAGTCTCATTATAATGATTATTTTGTTCAGTTCCTTCTTGTTATTAACTTCTTGCTCGTCTATTTCTTCAACTATTCTTAAAGAGGATACTTCTGTTTGTGATTCTAAGGCATCTCAATTAGTTCCTGATGAGGTGACTCTTTTTTATTCAGGGAATAATTGGTATTTTAAAGATTCAAAATGGTCTGATGGTTCTTCAGTTAAGTTTGCTGATTTAAAGTATTATCAAGGCAGTAAAGATGGTCAAAATGTGAATTATTTTTATCCTGTTGCCTACAATAGTGTTCGCGAATCTATGAATGGGGTTCCTGATAATTATGTTTCTTATTCTAAACGAATAGTTTCTGATGATGGTGTTATTTTAGGGTCTAATTATTTTAATGCATATTTGGTGTTAAAACCATTAGATTCAACTAAACGCTCAGGAGATTCTAGTGGTGTAGAATTATATGTTCAAGTGTTTGAAGTTGTAGATTTTAAGATTAGTGATTGTTCTTGGATAGAAGATGTAGATGCTGTTTATAATAAATCAATAAATCATAATTCTAAATTTGAAGAATATCAAGATTGCTATTCTATTTGTGTTGAAAATAATCCTGAAATGAATAATCCTTCATCGGAGCATCTTTCTGCTCTTCTAAAAAAAGTTTGTGAGGCTGAGTGTAAATAAAATGAAGTTACTTGTAATAGTCAGCTTTTTGCTTTTGGTTATTTCTTTAACTGCTTGTGATTTGATTCCATTAAATAATCAAATTGAAGATATTTCTCTTAATCCTGAATCTTATTTGAATCAAACAGTAAAAATTACAGGGAGATTAAGTTATCCTGAACCAATGAGATTGTATGATTTGGGAATTACAAAAAAATTAACTGATTCTAATGGCTTTTCTATTGAAATAAAACCTGATGTTATAAATGAGTTATATGACAGAAAAGAATATGTTGCAGAAGGAGTAATTAAATCAGTAGATGTATGTAAATGTGAATATCATTCACCTCATTTGTATGATGAAGATATTAAGTCCAAGGTAACCGATACAAACAAAACTGTTAAGTGTATTTCGGAAAGTTCACCTCTGTTCTGACCACGTTTAGGTCACATGCAGTTTTAAGCTTTATGTCGCAAGATTTCTCTTGACTAATTCTTTGTTTTAGGGAGTGTACCTGATGGGGCTTACTCACTCAAAAACATTTTCAATAATTTCCTTACATTTCAAGAGTTCTAAAGTCGTCATCGTTTAAAACTCAAGCTCGGAGAAGGTAATACAAAATTTTGTTGCAAATTCTTATTTTTGTCAAAAAGTCTAATTAATTAACTTTTTTTACAAAAAAATCACGAACTTATTTAATTTTACAGATTCAAAACAACTCTAAAAACAGAAGTAATCACTCCAAAAACAGAAGTTATATAAATGAGCTCAAGTATATAAACTACATGAAACCTGAAATGAAGATTTTTTTAGCTTATTTAACTAGTCGGAAATCTAAGCTTTATTTTAACGAATTAAAGGAATTAACTGGTCTTTCAGATAGTTCTTTAGATCATAATCTTAAAAAATTGGTTTCAAATAACATACTTTCAATTGATAAAACTAAATCTAATACATTCTACATATTAAAAAATAAACGATTAGTTTCATTAAAATTTTCCGAACTTTCACTTTCGAAATTTGATGATCTTAATCGCGGTGTTCGTGTTCCTCTTCAAAATTTTTTATCTAAACTTCCAAGAACTATTTTTTCAGTTGTGTTATTTGGTTCTGCTTCCAGAAAGGAGGAACAAAAAAATAGCGATATTGATTTGTTGATAATATCAAACGAAAAACCAAATCTTAATCCTTTAAGAAAAGATTCCGAAATAATTTCGAATTATCCACTGAATATTTTTTATTGTTCGATTCAAGATTTTATTGATACAACTGATCATATTGTTATACAAGCTAAAAAAACTGGTTTTCCTGTTTTTGGAGAGCAAAATTTTTATGAGGTATTATTAAATAAAAATAGTTGATTATTTTAGAAATGTTGATTTATTAGATAAAGAAGTTGATTTTTTTATTAAGAAAAAACAATTAAATAAAATATCTTCCAACCCTGAACTAGTTCAAGCATATTTAGCTAAGGCAAAACATAATTTGGAATTTTTCACATTAAATAAAGATAAAATTAAATTTAATGATTGGCTTATTGTAACTTTATATTATTCTCTTTATCATTGCGCTTTAGCTTTAGTTACCAATAAAAGCTTCATTTCTAAAAATCATACTGCAACACTCTTGTTTTTGATAAAAGAATATAACATCGATATTAAAGATGCAGAATTAATAAATGAATTATCTATAAATAAAGATGATGCAAAGTTTTATACAAATTTAAAGATCGATCGGCACAATGCAAGTTACGCAACAGAAATATTGTTTTCTAAAGATAAAATTGAAGATTATCGTTTTAAAGTTGTTGAATTCATGCAAAAGACTGAGGAGTTAGTAAAATAATTCTCATCTGCTTAAAATAAATCTCAGAGTATGTAATACTTTTGGCATACAATGTATACAAAACACTGATTTTGACTTTTAAGAGTCCAACTAACGTCCTTTTTGGACGTATCGCCTTCTAAATGCGCTATTCGTTTTAATACTTTTTAGGATTAAATCCATTACATTCTTGTGAACGCATTATTTCCTAAAAGAAATTAAAATTTCCCGCGTTTAACCATTTTAGAATAAAAAAATAATTTATTTAACAAAAAACCCTTTATTTAAAGTATAATGCAATGAATTATTTTTCCCGCGTTTAACAAGTTAAATTTATTTACTTTCCCTCGAAATGCAAACATTTATATATCTATATCGTTTAATTAATGTCATGAGATTGCTTGATCCCAAAAAACACTCTAAATCTCAAGTAGATAAGGCAGGTAATATTCTTTCAAAAGGACAACTCACTGAACTTGAACAAAATGAAGCTTTAGAAATTCTTAGTCATTGGAGAGGAATTCATAGTTATCCGCTACATATTTTCAAAAAGACTCTGAAAAATTATTCGGAATCTCTTGACAAAAAAGCAGTAACTGTTCAACGACTTAAACGCGTACCTTCAATTGTGAAAAAACTTAATAGAAAATATAATTCTCAAGAAGGAGGAATTAAACTTTCTAGGATGCAAGACATTGCTGGATGTCGTGCAATAGTCAAATCTATGAAAGAAGTTACTCAATTAAAAGAAAAATATCTTAACAGTAAATTAAGACATGAACTTGTCAAAGAATATGATTATGTTACTTATCCTAAAAAGGATGGTTATAGGAGTATTCATTTAGTTTACAAATATAAAAGCGATAGGGAAAGAAAAGAATATAATGGTCTTAATATCGAAGTACAAATAAGATCTCAATTGCAACATATTTGGGCAACTGCTGTTGAAACGACTAGTTTCTTTATAGGTCAAGCGTTAAAATTATCTGAAGGAGAAGAAAAATGGACTAAGTTCTTTAAACTTGTTTCTTCAGCATTCGCAAGAATGGAGAATTGTCCTTTAGTACCAGATACTTTTCTTAATGAAAAAGAATTATATTTACAAATAAAAAAGCAAGAAAAAGAACTTAACATAATAACTCGAATGAAGAAATGGAATGAATCTCTAAGACAATTCGAAGATTTAAAATCTGAAAAGCAAAAAGAATTCTTTGTATTAGAGCTTGACACTGTTCAGGAGAAAATAACCATTACTTCTTTTTCTAAACGAGAAGAAGAAAAAGCAATAAAAATGTATGCAGATGTAGAACGAAAAATTTATGGAAAAAAAGAATATGACGTAGTTCTTGTTGGTGCAGATAACTTAATAGAATTAAAAAAAGCATATCCTAATTATTTTGCAGATACTAAAGAATTTATAAAACTTCTAAATAAAATACTTGAGAAAGTTATTGTTTAAAATAGTATACAAATAAGTTTCTTTGCTTAAATTCATCTCAAAAATGTAATATATCTAGTATATAATGATTACAATCGTAAGAGTTTAAGAGTCCTTAAGACGTCCCGTTGGGCGTGTCGCCTCCTAGAGTCACCACTTCTTATTCTGCAAAACCAAACCTTCCTAAAACCAGGAAGGTCCCGCCATAAAAGAATGCTTTAAAAACGACCAATATGCGTTCTTAAAGCAATCCAAAATTATTTAAACCGCTAGCTACATAAATAGCAGTATAGCATTCATATGACAAGCGTGAAACCAATTTCAAATTCATCTATAAAACCAAATAGTTTTTCTACAAGTAATTATTTAAAAATAGTCCCTAAAGAAAAAATAGACTATAGTTTAGATACTATTGATGGTATTAAAAAAGTTAATGAAAAGCGCAAAGCGCATCAAGTACAAATCATGCAAGAACGTAATCAAGTACAATTGCGAAATAAGTTAATTGAAATATTTGCCTTAGATGAAAAAGCTAAACAGATGCAAAAACGAAAATTGTTTTCGGGATTTAATTTCTCGTTAACAGATGATGCTCAGACAGTAAAAAATAAATTCAAAGAAAGTGATGTATATCATAAAATAAGTAGGCTTAAAAAGAAAGAAAAAATAAAACCGCTTCTAGAACAGAGTATTTCATTTTCCACATTAGAAAAAAAATTATTTTCGTTACGCTTGCAAGGAACATTAAATAATGATACAATTCTTAAAACAGTTTTAGAAAAACATTATGGTAAAATAGATAAAATAAACAAAGGATATCATAGTCTGTTAAGTTGTGCTCAAGATAATGCCATTAAAGCAATTGATTTGTTAGTTAATAATCCTTTTTATGAAATTTCAACCACTAAAGAAGCTATCGAATATACCTATCTTGCAATTGCAAGCGGGAGTAATATTCCAAGCCCCATTTGGCAAGAAACTGCTTTACTATCGAATCATGTTGCAAATGAATTTGCACAAATCTATTTAGCTCAAATAAACAAAAATAATAATCAAAATAATAAAGAAGTAAAAAAACAAGCAAGAGAAAAAGCAGAAAATGCATATGGGGTTTTCATACCCCCAAAAAACCTTTAACGCATATCTTGCAACAATAATTAAGTCTTCATACTTAAAATTATAAAAAAATCTTAGACATAATTTTGGCCACACCCTAAAAAAAAGTATAACTTGGCAAAGATAAAAACTAATAAATTACTAGAATACAAAAAAAATATGAACAGCAAATTGATACCTTCTAAAGAACATTATTTTGAAATAAGTAAATAGTACAATAAGTTAAATCAAGACTCATCTAAAAACTATTTTAAATACCTATCCAATAGTTGAAAAAAAACTTCTTTTGTAACTGGCTTTGACAAATAATCAGTAAATAAATTATGTATTAAGTCATTATCTCGAAGAGAATACACATCTGCTGTACATGCAACAACAGGAATAGTTGTATTAAATTCTCGAATACATTTTGTTGCCTCAATGCCATCAAGTTCAGGCATTTTAATATCCATTAAAATAAAATCTAAAGATAATAACTGAGCCAAATCTATTGCTTCAAAACCAGTCTTTGCTCGGTGCAAGCAATAAGAACCATTTAAATACGCTGAAATGAGCAAATAATTGGCGTCTTCATCTTCTGCATAAAGAATTTTTTTCATTAAAAGAGCAAAAAACAAGTACACATATAATAATTTCTAAAAAAATTGAACAAAGTTGAAGCATATCCCATAACATTTATAAATGAATTTCTAACTATTTCCTTACCATGCATATCGGTATGATTATGGACGGCAATCGTCGTTTTGCTAAAAAACTCATGAAAGAGCCTTGGAAAGGTCACGAAAGTGGAGCTGATAAGTTTGAAAAGGTGCTCTTATGGTGTAAAGAACTTGATATTAAAGAATTAACCTTATACACCTTTTCTATGCAAAATTTTAATCGTCCAAAACATGAATTTGATTATTTAATGAATATTATTAGAAAAACATATCATAAACTCAAAGATGATCCTCGCATCACACAAGATGGAGTAAAAGTCCGTTATCTTGGTCGTTTAGATTTATTTCCTGAAGATATTCAACAGATGTGTCATGAATTAGAAGAGAATACCAAAGATAATAATACCTACATGCTTAATTTTTGTTTTGGTTATGGTGGTCGTGAAGAACTCGTTGATGCAGTGCATAATATCGCTCAAGACATTAAAGCAGGAAAAATTCTTCCCACACAAATTGATGAAGATTTAATTGATCAATATGTATATATGCCAGATAAACCTGATTTTATTATCAGAACAGGCGGTGATGTTCGAACGAGTAATTTTCTTATTTGGCAAAGCACGTATAGTGAATGGTTTTTCTTAGAAAAATTTTGGCCCGAATTAGAAAAAGAAGATATTATCAAATGCCTGAATGAGTTTAAAGCTCGTAATCGAACGTTTGGTAAATAAGTCTACATAGTAGTGTTTCGAGGTCAACAACAACCAAGCTTTATTGCTTCCTTTAGGCATCAAAGTATACTACTCACTTATGCAGATTTTCTTCACCATGTTCAAAAATATTCACTCACCATATTTCTTTAAATCCGTATTGTGAAACCCAGTTTATCTACTCCTAGTCACTCCTACTTGCTCACATTGTTCTTGTACTGGACAGGTTGAACATTTTGGGCTAATAGGCGTGCAATGATGTTGTCCAAAAGACACAAGCATCCAATTAATATCTAGCCAATAGTTAGAAGGTAATTTTTTTCGAAGAGACATTTCAGTTGCAAAAGGTGTTTTTGTTTTCACATAACCAAATCGATTCATGATACGATGTACATGAGTATCAACACATATTGCTGGTTTTTTAAAACCCACAGCCACAACCAGATTCGCTGTTTTTCTTCCCACTCCTGGCAACTTCATAAGTTCTTCAACAGTAGAAGGAATTATGCCATTGAATTCTTTTTCTAAAACTAAAGGAAGCTCTTTAAGTTGCTTTGCTTTGTTATGATAAAAACCAACTGGATAAATAAGTTGTTCAATTTGTTTCAGAGTTAATGTTTCAAAATCATCTACAACTTGAACTTGAGTAAATAAATTAGTAATAATACGCGTTACTGTTTGATCTTTTGTTCGTGCTGAAAGAATAGTAGTTACTAAAACTTTAAAGACATCATCCGTTCGCTCGTTAATAAGTTCTACAACTGGCGTTGGTAAGTTTTTTACATACCTTCGTAACGTAGTAAATAAAACCGCGAATGTGTCTTGGTTCATTCTATCATATCAACCATAAAAAAGCTATAACAACGCTCTTGACTATAATAAATTATTTCTTGTCCGTCACAAGTAAAAACTAATGGTTCAACAGGGAGTTTATCGCAAACATTTGGATTAAATTCTATGTATGCTTGTTGCTCAAGTTCAAAGAATGCTTGTTCTTCTTTTGTAAACCGTCCCATACAATAGTCATTTGCAAGATTTTCTTGTAAATGTTCAAAAACACCTTTTTCATCAGCAGACCCCTCATCATTTGTTTCATTCACAAAGTCAACTTTATGTAAGGTTCCTACTTCTTGGTTTTGTAAATGATCATACACACCATCTTCTATATCACAAGCAGTAATAAAAAATAGACAGACAATAAGGAGCAAAAAAAGGTTTGTGATAAATTGCATAGAATAGTACTTTGAAGTGTTATAATATAAAAATATTACGATAAAAAGGCTTTGTCTAAACATATAAATCTCATACTGCCTTAACGAATTCTTAAAAAAAATCAAATTATAAAGAAACAAAATAGTAAAACATAAAGAAAAACCCTTTCAAAATTTGTTTGTATAAACAAATAAAAAAATAGTAAATAAGAGAGGTTTATAAAGGAGAAGTCCTATTAAGCAGCATATGACTTCCAAAAGTGCAAAAAAACAAGAAAAGAAATTACGTGTAATAAAAAGCACTAGCAACAAAACCAAAACAACAAAAACTACTAAAAAAAGAAGTACTACAAGAAGTCCTACTAAAGAAAAAAAAGCACAAACACCTAATGCTAAAAAACAACCAATTCAAACAAAAAAAATAAGAAAAATAAAAAAACCATCAAAAAAACGTTTAACAAAATTTTTTATTATCATTCCAATAGCAATAATTCTTTTTCTTATACTATTCTATATTATCTCAATTAATGTTAAATTATTATTTGATACAGAAACACATATCGCCGTATCACCGTCTATTAAACATATTGCCGCTGTTGAAAAAATCCCTCCCAACATTACATTTACAACAACAGTAAAAAAACTTGCTGTGTGCGATATTGTTTGTTCATTCACGCTTGAAGATGTTAGTCAAGGCATAGTTATTTCATCAGAGACTCGTTTATCAGAGAAATCTAGTCAAGAAAAATTCACTCTACCACTTCCAAAAGAAGTTGCTGGTCAAAGCATATTTTCCTATAAAGTAAATTGTACAACAACACAACGAAATATCTGTCCAAGTAAAGGAAAAACGTATGAACAAAGTGCTTTTGTTACGGTAAGTTATAATTTAAGCACCGAAGAAAAATTAGTACAAGATGTAACACAAAATCTAATAGAAAAATCTACAACTACATTTAACACCGTTCAACAGACCATATACTCGCTTAATGCAACTAACAAGGAGCTCTTAGCATACAGCGATGGAAAAACTATTCCTAAAGAATTATTTACTTCGCTTGCGGAATGGAAAACTAAACAAGAACAATTATTTTTAATATGGGAGCAAGGTGGTTTACAAGATAGCGAGTCCTTGGCAAAAGAACAACAAGCAAAAATAGCAACTATTGCAAAACAAACAGATTTTTTTATCAACAGCATTATTAATAATCGTATTTCGTTTAATCAAGCAATGTTATTTGCTCAAGAAATTCATACGCAAAGAAAAAATAATTCGGCAATGGCAAGTTATGTGCAAGCAGTCAATGCCAAAGCATTTAAAAAAATAAATTCTGCAAATAAAAGTTACGAATTGCTTCTTACGCAGTCAACAATATTTACACCAGAAGAATTACTCAAAGGTATGCAAACAATTAAAAGAGCAATAAGCGAATTAGAAGAAAATTATACCACGCTACAAAAAGAAGAACTAAAACAATTACAACAACTAAGTAGTCTGACGAATGTTACTGCACAAAAATATAATCTTTCAACAACTATTAATTCTTGCAGCGATATCTCTACTACATATGCAACGCTCTTGTCAGTTGTTATAGGTAATGATTCAACAATACTCACAGATCTTATAAAATTCAATAATACTTATTGTCAAGAGTTTAGTCCTGTAAATTTATTTAACGCAACACCATTACCAAAAATTGTAATTCAAACAATTAAAACAGAAAACCTAACGTTGCCCAAGCAACTTCCAGTGTGTTGTTATCAAGGAGATTGTCAAGCATGTAAAAGCACACCCCAACTACCAGTCATTTTAGTACACGGTCATTCATTTAGTAAATCAACAAGTCCTGAACTGGCGTTTACACGGATGGGTTTTATACAAAATAGTTTAGCACAAGATGGTTATGTGCATGCAGGAACACTTAATGCCCAAGCAGATATTGATTCTATTAGCGCTGGCGAATGGGGCAAAAGTAATAATCCTCTTGCCATAAGAGTAACGTATTATTATTTGAATTATTATGAACTTGGTCAACTCAGTTTTACTACAAGAAAAACTGATAGAATTGAAAATTATGCTATTCGTTTGAAAGAATCAATTGATACTATTCGTCAAAAAACTAACCAAGATAAAGTTATTATTATCGCGCATAGTATGGGCGGTCTAGTTACACGCAGCTATCTTGATTTGTTCGGAGAGGATGCCGTAGAAGTAGTTATCCTTTTAGGAACACCAAATCACGGTATAGAAGGCGATATTCGTAGACATTGTACGTTAACAGGTGCACAAAATGAATGCGACGATATGGAGTATAATAGCCCTTTCATTAAACGTTTAGAGTTGTTTACGCCAAGTACTACTGATTTTTACACCATTGCAGCTGTCGGTTGCCCCACTAAAAGCGAAGATGCAATAGAAGATGGTGATGGTGTTGTGCTTGCTCGTAGTGTTGCATTAGATTATGCCAAGAACTATCAGATAACAGGTACCTGTACTGATGTTTTACAAAAAAGTTTACACATGGATTTTGTTAATACAGAACTATATCCAGAAACATATACACTCATTAAACAAATTCTTAACAAATACACATCTTAAGGCGATGCAAGAATTTTAAGACATAATGTTGTTCACAGTTTCAGCACGCTTAATTAATATACAAAAACCTATACTAGAATATAAAAAGAGCGAAAAGTTTATAAATTACCTCTTTTATAAATGCTTTATAAGATGAACGATTACAGCCAATACAGAATTGAACAAGAACTGCGTAATTGTGGTTTTTCACAAGAATCAGTAAACAGCATCAAAGATACAACCATTATTAATCGTAATGGTGCACAGCACGTTATTCCTGCTACACAATGCCATCTAGATGAGAACCAAACCAAAACTACTGTTGTAGGTGAAGAAGCAAGGCTTGCTCGTCAGCTAGAAGATCAACAGAACATGTTTAGCCGATTTAAACAATTTACTGATGGCCGTATCATGACTCTTGAGCGCGGTCTAACGACCGCTCAAGAAGTTATCAAAGATATGCAAAACAAACTTCTTACGTTGCAAAGTAATCAACAAGCCCAAGTAAATGCCGCTGCTCCCGTCAGGCAAAACCAAGCGCCCGCAACAGAAGCTATTGATAGAAATAACGTCGCGCCAGCACAAGTCCAAGTCGATAAGATTTTTTATTGTGGCGATTGCTAATCACACAGGTTTAATCGTACACAACCTTTTTTCTACTGCAAATAGCGTGCAAACAGTTACGCGTCAAAGCAGTTTAAAGAAGCATGTTCTAAGAAAGCCTATCAATCGTTATATTTAAGAATAAAAACAAATTTGTCTCATTTTATGATACGAAGTATGCATATTAATAAAATAATAAAAAAAGAAATAAAAAAAGAGAATCAAACAACTATAACACTATGCACCCCCAATAAATTTTTTGAAGAAATGCATAAATTGCCGTATACAACAAAATTATTAGTACAAGCAACCACACTAAGAACGCAACAAGAGTGGTTAAAAGCAAACGAAAACTATTTCTGGAACCAAATGCTCACAACAGAGAAGCTTAATGGAAATAAATGTAATGTCCTTGCTCAATTACCGTTGCATGAAGCAACAATGCTTGCCCAACGATACACAAATCCATTTCTAGAGCCAACTGTTTACGGCGTTGCTGTACAAAAAGAGACTACAAAAACACATAAACAACTCTTTGTTGGTAAAATCATGCCTGAACAAGAAAATCTTCCAACATGGACTTTTTTTGCAAAATATAATATACAAAAGGTTTAAACATGAGAATTCCATACAACTTTGAACTCTTCAAAGAGATACAACAATTAATCGGAAAAACAATACTGCCCGTGGACTTAGACTCTCAATTTAAGAAATATATGAAAGATAATATATCAACAAATTCTTCCTATCAAATAAAAGTGTTGTATAACCACGATAAAAAAGAATTTCAAGAAAATTATAGTTGCGTAGATAATCAAAAAGAATTGTCTTCAGAAATATTCTTTGCCACAATAAATGATATTATTCAAGAAGACAAACATACAATAGAAGCAATACATCTCCAAACACTAAAACAAAAAAAGAATAAGTATCATCATCTTGTTATTCGTTGCACACCTAAAACACCTGAAGAATCAACCATCACTGCAATGATGAAATACAAAACTAAAAACTAATAATTAAAAAAAGCAATAGAAAAAATAATTCCATCATATATATTCTTCAATATACATCTTCGTAATTAAGAGCATATAAGATAGTAATAATGGTCCAATAAAGAGTCCTAAAAGACCAAACACGGGAAGGCCCATAAAAACACCTATAACAGTAATAAGTGGATGTATTTCTCCAACTTTTCTTTGAATATATGGTCGGGTGAAATTATCTGCGCCACTAATAATGCTTCCCCAAATTAGAATTCCAATTCCTGCAACATAATTGTGTTGAACAAAAATTTGAATAAGACCTGTTGGAATCCAAATAACAGGTACGCCAATTACAGGTAAAAAAGAAATAAGTACTGCTAAAAATCCCCAGAACAGCGGATTAGGTAATCCAAAGATTAAAAATCCCAAGCCTAAAAAACAGCCTTGAAATATAGCTATAAGTCCTGTTGAGACAATTGTTGCTTTTGTAACCTTTTGAAATTCATCAACTAATCGTTCTGCATTTTTTTTCCTAAACGGCAAATAGGTATAAAGTTTTTTATGTAAATTATCTGCGCCAGTGAGTAAGTAAAAAAGGACAAAGAATAAAACAATAAGAGATATTATTAATTTAGTTATGCTGCTAATCATATTAAAAAAGAAATTGCTAATTGTTGTTGTAACATTACCTAATTGCTCTGAAGATAAATCTATAGAATCTAAACCAGGAATATATTCTAGTACCGTATCTATTTGTTCTGCAATAACTGCTCGTTGAGAAACAAGATTTCCTACTTCATTAATTAAAAGAGTTGATGCAAAAGTTAGCGGTATAACAACAACTAATAAAACAGTAACAAGGACAAAACTTCCAGCAAGATTTTGTTTCCAACCTTTTCGTCGAAGATAGCCATAAAATGGTCGAAAGAGAAAATACAAAATAAATGCGCCAAAAAAAGCGTTCACAAAAGGTAGGAGCGCATAGCCTACAAAACCAAGCAAAACTACAAGAAGAATGGTTGCAAGTGTTTTATTCAGCTTACGAGTATCTGTCAATCCCCACCTCTCAAACAGAATACACTAATTCGACATTCTGTACACTTCTTTTACTAGAAATCTAACTTTATAAATATTGTGTATACTTGAATGAAAAAAGAGCTTAGAACAAAGACTACAAGGCCGCCTTAAAGAAACAAATAAGTTTTTAGACGATCATAAAATTTAACTTTTCTGAATTTTGGGATATGTGCCTGTAGGCATAAAGACTTGACTAGACTTTACAGCAACGCCTCGCTCTTTTGTCACCATATCTTTAGAAATCATTTTAGACATGCCAACAGCAATAAGTTCTCCTTTGAGTGTTTTTATTGCTACGGGTTCTTCAACTTGTATTTCGCTTTGAACTTGTGCTATTCCTGGAACTTTTAAAGTTGCTCCTTGACAAATGGCATCAACAGTTGTGTCTGCTACGTAAATGGAAGGTAAATGCGAAACACCCATTTCAGGTGTTTGAATAAGTGTACGTAGTTTTGTTTCATCATTATTCTCTTTGTAATAATGAAATGCATCGGTTAAGTCTTGAAGAGTACATAATTTGGTTGTTTCATTAAATGGTCCTGCTTTTGTACGTCGAAGTTCTGCCATGTGCGCGCCACTCCCCATAGCCAGGCCGATGTCGTGGCAGAGTTTTCGGATATAGGTGCCTGCTTGACAACCCACTATAAAAAGTACGTCTTGTTTGTTAATTTCTAAAATTTCTAAATAGTAAATTTTTCTATATCGTTGTTGTCGTTTTACGGCGGATTTTACAGGAGGAAGTTGTTTAATTTTCCCAATGAATTTTTCAGAAATAACTTTTCGAAGCTGCTCTTCTGCAAAAGGTTCATGAATGTGCATGAGGCACACATATTCTTTTCCTGCTGTAAGAAGTGATTGTACTATTCGTGTTCCTCGTCCAATTGCAACGGGCAAAACACCTGTAACTTTCGGATCAAGCGTTCCACTATGGCCTGATTTATTTATACCTAAAATACCTTGTACAAATGAGCTAACTTGATGACTTGTTGGACCTGCTGGCTTATCAATGTTTACCACACCATAATTAAGCAGTTCTCCTATTGGCCTCTTATCTGGTTCAGAACCAAACTTCTCACTCGTCTTAATGTGTTGTCGAGTAAGTAATTCTCGCTTAATTCGCTCAAACGGTAAATCTCCCATAAAAATAAATAATTCGTAATGCTTTTTAAACCTATTTAATAGCAAGTGTGCTCGGACTTTTTCGCCCAACACTTGGCCCATCAGCAACTATAAACCCTGCTCGCTTCATATTTTCTCGTACGTGTTTAGCGCACGAGTATGTTGTTAAGCTGCCTCCCCGAATCATCTTGCTATACACTAATGTAAACACTTCTGCTGTCCAAAGTTCTGGTTGTTTTTTTGGGCTAAAGGGATCAAAGAACACAACGTCCACTTCGCCATTTACGAGGCGCTGCATTTCTTCTCGAAAGTCGCCTTTAAAAAGTGTTGCAGAAAGTGTTTGATCTTCATAGCGTCCTCTATCAAGTAATTGTAATATCTTAAGCATGCTCATGCGATATTCTTTTGAAAATGCAATGCCATGAATTTGTGCTAAAATATCTTCATCATTTTCAAAGACAAAGAGCGTAACATGGCAATCAGGGTTCGCTTCCCAAATTTTAGTGAGTGCGACAATGGAGTTATAACCCAGACCAAAACAGACATCTGCAATAACAACTTCTGAGCTTGCTGTACCAAACTTAATAACTTCTGAAGGAATAACATGCTTTTGAAGTGCTTCTTCTAGAGCGCCTGTTGTTGTGTGGTAGTGTTCATCTACGTCTGCATTGTGAAACGTAATTGAACCGTCATCAGTTACGACTTTTGTTAGCTTGCTCATAAGAAGAAAATAACATGGTGCGAGTTATAAGGTTTTTGCCCGCTGTAGTGCTACACCGCCGTATTGCAGCTTCGCTTGGCAAAATGCTACTGCAAGCCAGCTCTATTTCGAAAATAGTTATTTTTCGAAATCTGACTTGCTCATAAATTCTGTAAGGTAGCAATACAGCCGTGTTGTTTAGAAAAAGAAAGTAATGACCTGGGCTATAAGATAAGCAGCTAGTGTGAGCGGTATAAAAAAGAAGTAGCGAAGTAAGAGTTCTTGCATGATTACGTTGTGCGGATAATGCTTTCCCGAATGTCGATGATGGGCTACGTGCGGGTGAACATCCTTGACTTTTTTCCCTTTCTTTTTCTTTTGTGGTTTGGTGTGCAGTGAATAAAAAAGTCCTCCCGCAAAGAATCCAAAAATAAAAAGGATGAGCGTCATGTAATAATGCAGCACAGGAACAAGGGAGGTCATCACAAAAATAAGGGCGAAGAAAATATAATCAAGAACATTATGGTCTTTTTTCTCCCAAAACATCCATATAAAGACAAAAGTTAGGAAAAGAAGCATAATAACAATGAGTAGGGGAAAGACTGCAAAGAGTAAAAGAAACGAAATAATAATAGATAACAATTGTAAGAAAGGTAAAAAGTGTTTCACTTGATGTAGTTTTTCACGAATAAGTTCAGAAAACAATCCTCCAAGTAATAGGCCAAGAAATGCGAGTAATACGGTAAACAAATAAGTTAAGATGTCCATTTTAGATTATCGTCCCATTGCAAGCTAGCGTATCATTAAGCATGAAATCATCAGTTCCTATTCCAGCTTTATTACCGCCTGTTATTGGTACAGGAACAAGATTACCATTTGCATCTTCAAGATAAATGCAATAACTACCCATTAAACCTAATTCGTCTAATTGGGCAGGCGTTTTTTCAGCAAGTGCTCTAAGACGAGCTTGATCTATTTCGCCATTTTTAAGAATACAAAAATTACTTGGAGATATATCGCAATTAAGTAAATGAGAAATCGCTTTTGCCTCTTCTTGGAGACTTTCTGCATCTGTGGGATTTTGTTTATCTGCCAAAAATGCATAAAATATTCCTATAACCACAATAAAAATTACTACAGCTATAAGTAAATCAAAAGACCATGTTTGACCTTTCCTACGAGCACCAAAGTTCATCATCTTAACCTCTTATTACAACACATTTTTAATTGTTGGGTTTAAAAGCATTTCGTCTTAACAGCACCGAAAACCTCTAGGACACAAAATCAGTAAAGACACAAAAATATTTATAATAATTTAGCAATCTTTATAAATAAAAGCTGTAAAAAACGAAATATTTATAAGTATCTCTCAATGTATTTCTTTAAATATAGCCATTTCACTAGTCATATTCGTGCTATTCATGGTATTAAAAGGGGGGACAAACTATGCCATCATTTGTAAAACGCTGCCCAGAATGTGGTAGCTTAGATCTACATTATAACAAAGATAAAGGAGAAATTATCTGTAAAGATTGCGGTCTTGTCATTGAAGACAAGATGGTTGATTTTGACCAAGAATGGAGAGAATTTGACAGCGAAGCTGCAGCTCGAAAGCGTCGTACCGGCGCACCTATGACCTACACTCAGTTTGATCAAGGTCTTGGAACTGATGTTGGCCGAAAAGCCGATCTCTATAAGTTTGGTGGAAAGACCAAAAACAAATTCTTCAGATTACGTAAATGGCAACAACGAATCAGCACTGCTATTGAGCGTAACTTAAAACTTGCATTATCCGAGCTAAAAAGAGTATCATCCTATTTACGATTACCTGGTTCTGTTGAAGAAGAAGCTAGCCGCATTTACACACTCGCTGTACAAAAAGGTTTAGTTCGTGGACGAAGTATGGAAAGCGTTGTAGCTGGAGCACTCTATGCTGCTTGCAGGCGTCATGACGTTCCTCGTACACTTGATGAACTTGGTGAAGCCTCAGGTATTGAAAAAAAAGAAATCGGCCGGACATATCGTTTCATCACTCGAGAACTTGGCATTAAAATTCTTCCTAGTAATCCTGCTGATTACATTGCTCGATTCGCAAGCGCACTAAAACTTTCTGCAGAAACACAAAGTCGCAGTGTTGAAATTATTGAAGAAGCACAAAGCGTAGAACTCACCAGCGGTCGCGGACCAACAGGAATTGCAGCGGCAGCTTTATACGTTGCAGCACTCATCAACGGAGAGAAGCGTACGCAACGTGAAGTTGCAGATGTTGCTGGCGTTACTGAAGTTACTATAAGAAATCGTTACAAAGAACTTCTCGAGAAACTTGAGCTTGAAAAAGAAATTAAAAAGATTAAGAAAAAAAGAAAGGATTAATCTTTTTAAAATTCATCCTAAAAAAAGGATAAACAAACGAAAAGAATAAACTTTTCGAAATTCATCCTAAAAAAAGGATAAACAAACGAAAAGAATAAACTTTTCGAAATTCATCCTAAAAAAAGGATAAACAAACGAAAAGAATAAACTGCAACTATTTCCTAGCGCTTTTCGCAGGGCATTCAAGTCTTCGACTTGACATGCACTATTGCTCGCCCGCGAAAACACTAAAAATGCAAAGCATTTTTGTGCACAAGAAATTAAAGATTTTTTTAGTGAATCGAAGATTTTTGGCGCACCAGTAAGCTTCGCTTACTTCATGTATGCGTAAATGGCCTTGAAAAAAGAAATCAAGAAAAAATAGAAAAGACACATTTATAAGTAATTATTCTTAAAAATAAATCATGAGTATGGGACATTCATTAGGAATTATTATTCTCTCGGCCGTTGCAATCTTTTTTGCAGGTAAATATTTTGCTTCTGCTTCATCAAGACTCGGTAAATATTTGCGCTTACCAGCATCTGTTAAAGCAGCAACGTTTGACGCAGTTTCTAGCTCTTTACCAGAACTTCTTGTCGCACTTTTTAGCGTTATTGCCTTTGGAAAATTTGAAGTAGGTATTGGAGCTATTACTGGAAGCGCTTTTTTTAATATTCTTGTTATTCCAGGGATTTGTGTTCTTGTCTCGCCTGTTGTATTCAAACTCAATAAAGATGTGTTAAGCCGCGATGCACTGTTTTATTTTGTCACCGTCATTCTTATGCTAAGTATTCTTCTCGCAACAAAAAATTGGGGCTATGCTGTTGCAATTCTCCTTTTAGGAACCTACGCCATTTACATCGCAATCATTAGTAAAGATACAAAAAAGTATCAAAAAAAAGAAAATCCAAAAAAAGAAATAATTAATCTTAAAAAAGAATTACTCATCGCCTTAGGAACGCTTGTTGTTATTGGTTTTGCATCGTTTTTCTTAACACAAGAAGCAATTCGTTTTGCAGAAGCAGTAGGTATTTCTCCACTCATCATAGGATTTACTATTGTTGCAAGCGCAACTTCATTTCCCGATGCAGTGATTTCTATAGTGAATGCAAAAAAAGGTTTACCTGATGATGCTATCTCAAATGTCTTTGGCTCAAATAATTTTAACATTCTTTTTGGTTTAGGATTACCTTTGCTTATCGCAACCATAATAAGCGGTCCAACTACAATCGTTTTTGATCATATAGAAATAATTATTGGTTTATTACTCACAACAATAATTACTTATTATTTTATGGCAAATGATAAAAAAATTTCAAAGACAGAAGGGATAATTTTACTTTTACTCTTTTGTATTTTTATTGCCTATGTCATCTTTCTCTCTTTGGCTGGATGATAAGACAAAGAGTTCTTGTGTTTCTTGATAGCGTTTCAGATGTAGTGCTAATCGTTCATAATCAATTATTCCTGTTAGAAGTTGTCGAATGATAGTGCTTTGTAAGTATTGCACGAATTGATTGATATTTTTTGGTTTTGCTGCATGACGCGCTCGCTCAAAATCAATGAGTACGGGCTCATTATTGTTTTGAACAATAATGTGTTTGTAAGGATTAGTAAGTTCATATTTATTAATTCCTGCTTTATCTAAGGTAAATAATTGCGTAAGAATTTTGTTAAGTACAATAAGGATTGTTTCTGGACTCGTACTAATATCTGCAAGAAAATCTCCGATTCGTTTTCCATGAATAAATTCCATAACAACATAATCATTGTCAGCGACAAATAGTTTTGGTCCAAGACGTAGTTTGTTAACTTTTTTAAGATAAGTTGCTTCAAGTCCCATTGTGTTTGGCGCTTCGCTGCTTGGTCGAGGAATTTTAACTGCGACATCTTGTCCTTTATATACACCCTTAAAGACTATGCCTCGTTTTCCTTGTGCAAGAACTTGCAATTCAGTCACATCTGCTGGAACAATCATAAGTGTATGTATTGAATCATTATCCGATGATAAAGAAGAATCAAATAATTTGTTTTTATTCATTGTAGTTTATACACCAAAAGTTTTTCAAAAAATAATTTTTGCTCACCTATTTGCTCGCAACTAAAACCAACTTCCTTTGCTGCTGCTCGAATTTTTTCAGTTGGGGCAAGGTCGCTTGTTAAAAGAAGAATGATACCGTTTTCAGCCAAGAACTGTTTTGCTTGAGAAATGAATCGTATTGCCGTCTCGTTACCTTCTTGTCCACCGTGAAGTGCTGGATCGAAGAGTTCTTTGTCAGCTGGCAAATAAGGTGTGTTAAATGCAATAACATCATATGGCCCACAAGGTGCCTTTTCAAACAAATCAGATAAAACTATATCTGCTTGGACATCTTCACTGTTTAAAATTTTAGTAACTTCTGCTATTGCTTCTGGGTTAATATCAACAAACGTAACACCCATCCCCTTTTTCTGTGCTGTAAAACCTAAGAATCCATTACCGCAACCCATATCAAGAAATTTCATACGAACAAGAGCTTCGCCTCGAGCCTCTTTATCTTGGAGTTGCTTTTCCAAAATATCTCGAAGAAGATAGCTGTCATCATCTGGTTCATAGACTGGCGTTGTCATAAGTAAGAGCAAATCAGACTTCGTTTAAAAAGCTACTGCTTCAATAAGAATCTATTTTCCAGTAGAACCTAAACCACCTTCTCGCCCTGCTTCAAACACATTATCATCGTCTGCAAGAAGTACTGGTAAAAAGAATGCTTGACAAAACCTATCGCCTTGTTTAATAACAAAATCTTCTTTTCCTTCATTCGCAAGAAATACAAATATTTCTCCTTCATTATCTGAATTATTATAATAATCTGGATCAACAAGTGCGATGTTATTTGCTAGCGTTATTTGGTATTTTGTTCCCAGGGAGCTTCGAGTAATAATAAAAAGTCCTTCGCCGAATTGAAAAAATGCTTTCACGCCCGTAGGTATTTTCACTTTCTCGTTTGGCTTTATCACTACATCTAGTGGGCTAAAGAAATCATAGGCTGGAGATCGTTTGGTCATACGCATAGGCAGTTGATAACTAGTATCGCCAACCACTCTACTAACCAGTTCAAATCCTCGTTGTTTCATAACTAACACCAAATAATTTAAGAAACTAATTTAAGATAAGAATTCTTCATCAATTCGTTGCATATACTCTCTTGTTCTATCAAGAATTGATTGTAAATAATATCGCTCAAGTTTCTCAGCAAATATTTCTGTGAATAAACTATTTTCTGTAATGCGATAAGTTGATTTGACTTTTTCAATTAAAAAAAGTTCTCGACATCGAAGTAATTGTCGTCTAATATTTGATGGAGCAATGCCTAGTAAAGGTACGCCATGGTTATTTCGGTTTTCAATTACCTTTTTTTCCACTTCTTTACTAGAAAGTGCATTTTTCTCCATTAACATTACGTGAAGTACATCAACAACAACATCTCGAGAATCTCCTGGCTGAAGTAAGCCTAGCGTTAAACAAAGTTTTCGTACAAGTTCTCTACCTGTAAATGTTTGTGGTTTCTCATACTTACGCAGAGTTATTTCTGCAAGTGGTGTATCTTTTGCAATAGTAGGTTGCGTCATTAATATTTTTCCCCCAACAAATCAAAAATCATTCCCCGTAATTTTTGAAGTCATTAAATCCAGCTACACAATCAAAAGACGCGAGCGACTCAATAACAATTAAACACATTATAAAATATTTTTACAACTACTGGTTTAAATATGTTTGTTTTTTGACTAAACAAATTGAGCAAAAAATTAAAGACATTTAAAAAACATCTTGCTTTAATACTAAGCAAATTCCTTAACTGTTCTAAATAAACCACAATAAAAACAATAAATGAGCTGTAAAGAAAAAAGAACATATACTGTACAACTAATTATGCAAAGCAAGAAAAATACCACATAATAAGTTAAAAACTTCTAAAATACAGTAATTTTATATACCTAAAATATTTTTTGCATTCCATGTTTGACTTAATGATTGATCCGATTCTCATTCATTTAGATTTTATTAAAGAAGGGTTCGGTATTCGTTATTATGGATTAGTATATGCTTTAGGGTTCTTGTTTGCATATTTTTATCTGCGTTATCAAGCAAAACAAAAAAGACTTAATCTAACACTTGAAGAAACAGATACATTCATTATTTATGCTATTCTTGGCGGCATTATTGGTGGTCGAGTGGGAGAATTCTTATTTTTTCAAACAGACGTATTGTTTTCAGCACCCTTAGAGATGTTTAAAATCTGGCAAGGAGGCATGAGTATTCATGGCGGCATGATTGGTTTTGTGATTGCAACACTGCTCTTTGTAAAGAAACATAAGAAGAAAGTTCGTTTCTTTGAAATTACTGATCACATTGTTATTCCTGCATCGCTTGCATTGTTTTTTGGTCGTATTGCAAACTTTACCAATGCTGAGCTTTGCGGTCGTATAACAAATGTTCCTTGGGCAGTAAATTTAAACAACCCGCCTGCTTGCGATGGCTATCGCCATCCCTCGCAATTATATGAAGCATTAAAAAACATAACAATGTTTATCATCCTCCTTGTCAATGATAAACAACAACGACTCAAGAACAAATATCGCGAAGGCTATGCGACATGGCTCTTTTTATTCATGTATGGCGTCCTAAGAATTATCACCAACATTTGGCGTGACGATGCAGTATGGTTTTTTGACATCCTGTCAACTGGTCAAGTTCTCAGCCTTCTCATGGTCTTAGGTGCAGGCTACATTCTTGTTACAAAGTATTGGTTCCCTAAAACGAAGAGCAAGAAAACATAGACAAGCGTTA
>JAIPJP010000018.1 GCA_021734105.1 Candidatus Woesearchaeota archaeon | reverse complement strand
AATTGCCAATACCAAAAATAAAGTTATTGCTACTAATCTCATTTTCTACCTCGCACATCATCTGCTAAATCAACATCTTCGCTTTCTGTTTCGTTTTCATCCTGTTCATTGTCTTCAGCTTCATCGTCTTCAACTTCAAGTTCGGTTTCTATTTCATCAGTGTCTAATCTTATAGACCGCTCAAAAACTCTTTGTTTAATCCGATCTTCTTTTACTTCCTGAACAACTTTTCGCTTTTGTTCTTGAGTTAATTCAATTGCTCGTGTTCGAATTTGTTCTTTTACTTCATTCCAAGAAACATCTCCTGATTGAATTTGCTGAATCATTGCATCATCACTAATGCCCATCCGTTGATAGAGTTTTGCAACTTGTGCTGCATTGTGTTGATTTCTTTTTTCTGCAATTTGTGTTTTCATCGCGGTAACTCTTTTAGCAACTTTTTCTTGCACTCGTTCTCTAATTTGATCTGCTGTTGTTTCACCAACTACAGTTCGAGCAAGGTCTCTAAAATCTTTAGAAGCAATCAAGGCCTCTTTTTTAATTGCAACAAATTCTGCTGCCAGTTCATCAGACCTATCTTGAAGATCTACTGCATTAACATCCTCTAAAAGTCCTCGAAGAATATCTAATTGTCCATTCAAAGCAACGAGTTGTTCGCTGGAGAAATTATGTGCTGCTAAAACTTCTTCTCCTTGTAAAATGTTTCTTTCGATAGATTTTGCAAGTTGTAAAAGTCTAACTTCTGCGCCAGATTGTGTCATCATAAGACCTAATTCTGTTGCAACTTCTTCTTCATCTACGGCTTCACCTACTTCTTCATCTACAGAAGAGTCATCATACTCTGTCTCAGTATAGTTTTCAGCAGCATCATCGTCAATGATTGTGTTGGTTTGGTTATCTGCTAGAGCAAAAGGGGCTACCAGCATAACTGCCAAAACCAATAATACATATAGTGGTAATTTCATTTTCATTATATACACCTCCGACCCTGTTTTGGTCGTACATACATGTTAAAGGACGGAACAACATATAGTTTTTCACCGGAATATGGCGGAACGAACTAAAACACATGCCAAATCACATCATTTTAACTTTTTTAGTTGCAAAACATTAGTCATGCCAGTAGGAATTTTTTCAATAAATCCTTGGCGAACCAAAGCATCTATATTTCGTGAGAGTGATGATTTAGGAAGCTCCATTACTTTTTCTAGTTGTGCTTGTGTAGTTCTTCCTTTTTGTTTAAGAATGAATTCTAATATTGCTCGTTGGCGTGCTGGAAGAATAAAAATATCAAAAGGAAAATCAAACGATTTTTTTCTAAATTTCTGCCAAAAACCAAAACCTATTAGAAGAAAAATAATTGCCAGTACAACCAAAAAAAGAGATGAAGAACGATCTACGTTTCCAAGAGTATATTGCACAAGAAAAGAGAATTGTTGATTTTCTAAAGTACTTACTATTGCAGGCCTTCCTTGATATTGAGTGAATCGAGAAAACGAAGGCGCTTTTAAATAATTAATATCTGTTCCCGAAGGTAAAATAATAGTTACTAAACCCTCTTCAAAGACTCCAGAAACACTCATATTCAAAAGCCAGTGCGAACCATCTTTAAAGGTGAAATCAGGCACTGAATCAACAAGAAGTGCAGGATGATTCGTTGTTCCTGTAATACTAACATCGCCTTCAGGCGAGACATCAACAAGAACATCTGCATAATATGCACTAACTAAAGGCAAGGTAAAAAGGACAATACATAGCATAATAACTTTGCGCATAGTAACAATATAGAAAAAATGATTTATAAATTTTCGGTTACGAACAGACGTATTTCGTCCTTATCAACAAAATAAGGGCGTCTAACAGTAATACTTTCGTAAGCGCAGCAAGAATAGTACTTCGCAGTATGCATTTCCCCTTCCATTTTGAACAAAGCCTGATAAAAGAAACATTAATAAGGACAAGAAAACGGGTTAACGCGCATGGATATTACATTATTTATGGAAACAGGTTTATTTAATTGGCTTATTATGCCCATACTTATTTTCATTGCAAGACTCTTAGACATGAGTTTAGGAACGCTTCGTGTTATTTTTATTTCTAAAGGTCAAAAATTCTGGGCTCCACTCATTGGTTTTTTTGAAGTACTTATTTGGCTTGTTGTTGTTCGACAAATTATTACCTCCATGAACAATCCCTTATGGGCTATTGCTTATGCGGGTGGTTTTGCTGCAGGAACATACATAGGTATTCTTTTTAGTGAAAAAATAAACATTGGCGAAGTACTCTTTAGGATTATTACTAAAAAAGATAGTGATAAACTCATACAAGAACTCAAAGAAAGTGGATTTGGTATTACTGTAAGTAAATCAGCCGACAAAAAAGACAAAGCAACCATCATTCACACCGTGGTGCATACTCGAGATGTAAAAAAAGTAGGTAAACTAATCATAAAACATAATCCTAAAGCGTTTTATACTATTGAAGATGTAAAAAAAGTGAGCGCAGGCGTTTTCCCTCCAAAATCTGCTGCAACACATAACATATTTAATCCATTAAGAAGAACTGGAAAATAAACTTGTAAAATGACCAATACGGATATAATCATTAAACTCGGCGACTTCATTTGGAGTTATCCTTTACCCATTCTTCTCTTAGGAACAGGAATTATACTTACTATTGCGCTTAAAGGGATGCAATTTCGTCATCTCGGTCACGCATTAAAAATGGCCTTTAGTCGTCATAAAGACAGCCATAAACAAGAAGGGGATATTTCTCACTTCCAAGCATTAATGACAGCGCTTGCAGCAACTGTTGGCACAGGAAATATTGTTGGTGTTGCAACGGCTATTGCAATTGGTGGTCCAGGCGCGCTTTTTTGGATGTGGATTACAGGTCTTTTAGGTATGGCAACAAAGTTTACTGAAAGCTTTTTAGGAATTAAGTATCGGATGAAAAATAAATTTGGTCACATGTCTGGCGGTCCCATGTATGTCATGTCAAGAAGACTCAAATGGAAGTACGCTGCTGGTTTTTTCGCTGTCATGGGCGCCTTTGCAGCTGTTGCTGTTGGTAATATGATTCAATCAAATTCTATTGCTGATGTAATAAATGCTAATCTACAGATTCCTAAAGTTGTAACTGCAATTGTTTTAATGATTACTGTTGGCATTATTATTCTTAAAGGCATTCATAGCATTAGTAAAGTTACAGGTAAACTTGTTCCTGTTATGATAGGACTTTATTTTATTGGAGCGATATATATAGTCTTTGCAAATATAGAATTGCTTCCCAAAGCAATAACCCTCATTATAAAAAGCGCTTTTAGTGGTACGGCTGCAACAGGCGGTTTTGTTGGTGCAGGTGTTATGATGACCATTCGCATGGGTGTTGCGCGAGGATTATTTTCTAATGAATCAGGTATGGGTAGTGCGCCCGTTGTCGCAGCTGCTGCTAAAACAAAAAATCCTATGACTCAAGGTCTTATTTCTATGACCCAAACATTTATTGATACTATCGTTGTTTGTACACTCACCGGTCTTGTTATTATCATCACAGGTGTTTGGCAAACCGATTTAAATGGTGCAACACTAACATCAAGTGCTTTTGCTACAGGCATTCCCTCATTTGGCAATTACATCGTCCTTATAACACTCGTTCTTTTTGCATTTTCAACAATTATCGGTTGGGGATATTATGGAGAAAAATTCTTAGAATATTTATTTAGCACAAAAATTATTCACGCCTACCGCTTGTTCTATATTCTTTTTGTTGGTATCGGTGCGCTACTTAGTCTTAAACTGGTGTGGGCAATTGGCGATATCGCCGTAGCTTTTATGGCAATCCCAAATCTTATCGCGCTCATTTTTTTAGCTAAAGAAGTGAGAAAAGATGAAGCAAATTATGAAAGAAAAAAATTCTAAGAAATAAAAAAATACTGTAATCAAGTCGAATATATAAATTAGTAATAATCTTATTTATTCAAGTTTTAAGTTCAACCCTTGTAAATTACTTTGCTCTTGAAATTCTGAACGTGTTGAAAGTTTAAATAATTCACTAAAGAGAACAACAGATACACTAATAAGCGTTATAATTATCCATTCTGAAAACAATAAAGGAACTGTTCCAAAGATCTTTTGGCCTACCGGAAGATAAACTGCAAGTAATGTTAAGACAAATGAAAAAAGAACTGCTACAAACAACGAGGGGTTCTTAAAGAATTTTTTATCAAAAATAGTGGTATGTAAACTTCTTGCGTTAAATGAGTGAAACAATTCAAACATAATAATAGTAACAAAAGCAAAGGTCATCGCTTTAGGTAATGAGCCTGAAGCAATAAATAATTCCCACGAAAAAAGTCCTAGTGTTCCTGCTAATAAAAAAGGTACTAAAACTAATATTTTTATTAATATATAGCTTGAAAGAAGACGTTCTTGTGGCCTTCTGGGTTGCTGCGACATCACTTTGTCGTGCGTTGGTTCAATGCTTAATGCTAATGCTGGTATCGTGCTCGTTACTAAATTAACAAAAAGTATCATCAAAGCACTTAAAGGTAAAGAAAGACCAAAAAAGACCGAGAGAAAAATCATGCTAATTTCCGTAAAATTTCCTGTAAGTAAATAGAATATGAATCTTCGTATATTGCTATAGACCGTTCTTCCTTCTTGCACGGCCTGAACAATGGTTGCGAAATTATCATCAGTAAGAATCATATTTGCCGCTTCTCTAGCCACTTCTGTTCCTTGTTTTCCCATAGCAATTCCAATATCTGCTTTTTTTAATGCGGGCGCATCGTTTACTCCGTCACCAGTCATTGCTACAATTTCACCGCTTCGTTGAAATGAGTTAACTATGCGTAGTTTATGTTCAGGTGTTGCTCGAGCAAAAACTGCGACATCACCTATTATCTCATCTAATTCTTTATCACTTAATCTATCTAACTCATATCCTTCAACAATGCGTTTTGCAGAGGCCGCGAATAATTTTAATCGTGATGCAATTTCTTGAGCAATAATACTGTGATCTCCTGTTATCATAACCGTTTTAATACCTGCTTTATGACATTGTTCTACGGCTTCATAGACTTCTTGCCTAATAGGATCTTCTATTCCTACAAATCCTTCAAAGATATAATTTCCTTCTAGATGATCTTTTGCTTGTAAAGCATTATCTTGGTCTGCAGATAAGGATTTGGTTGCTATAGATAATACTCGTAATCCCTGAGCATTATATGATTTAATTTTGTCATGGAAAAACTGTTTTTTTTCTGAAGATAATGATACAATAGTATTAGTACGGTCTCTATACAAAGTACATTTGTCTAAAACTATTTCGCCCGCACCTTTCAAATAAAAATTCAATTCGGAAGAATTATCTATATGATAATGCACCGATAACATATATTTCCTTTGAGAATCAAAAGGCAATAAATGAATTCGCTTATTATCTTCTCGATATACTTCTTCATCAACAGCCACACTTTTTGCAAAAGCCAAAAGCGCACCTTCGGTTGGTTCACCATTAACAACCCATTCTTCGTTTTGTTTTTCTAAAAAAGAATCGTTACAAAGCACCATTGCTTTAAGAAATTCTTGAGGAATAAGAACATCTGATTCATCTATTTCATCTTCACCTAGAAAAAAAGTATTTACTGGCTCATAACCAGTCCCAGTCATAGAATAAGTACTATCATTTGATAAATATGTTTTAGTTACTCGCATATTATTTTCTGTTAAAGTACCTGTTTTATCTGTGCAAATAACTGTTGTTGTTCCTAATGTTTCTACTGAATTTAAATCTTTTACAAGCGCATTCTTTTTCGCCATTTTTTTAATGCCGTGAGAAAAAGTTAAGGTCAAGGCCAAGGGAAAACTTTCAGGAATACCTGCTATTGCAACAGCACCAACCAAAATAAGACTTGCAAAAAGATTTGTACCTTGAAAAAGTAAAACCATAAAGAGTAATACTGCAATAGTTAACACAATATAAGATATTTTTTTACTTAACAAATCAATCTTTTTTTGTATAGGGCTTTTTTCAGGTTGTATGTGTTCTAGTGAAGAAGATATTTTTCCTATTACAGTATCAAAACCAGTTCTCACAACAACACCCATTCCACTTCCTGAAAGGACATGTGTTGAGTTAAACACCATATTATCCATATCGCCTAATGAAATGTGCTCATTTGCTAAGTGTTGGGTTATTTTTATTCGTTCTTTTGACTCGCCCGTAATATTTGATTCAATAACCTGTAGTCCTGAGACGGTTAATAAACGAATATCAGCGGGAACAATATCTCCTCGTTTCAAAAAAACTATATCTCCTGGAACAAGTTGCTGGGCATCGAGTTCTCGTTTTTTTCCATCTCGAAGAATAATTACTTTTTTTGCAGTAAGCTTGCCTAAAGCTTTCATTGTTCTATCCGCTTTGTATTCTTGCAAAAATCCTAAAAAAACTGTGAGGAAAATAATAATGAGAATAATGACAAATTCAATAATCTCATGAGTTAGTAAAGCAATTATTGCTGCGCCAAATAAAATAAAAATAAGTAGTGAATTAAATTTCGCTAATAAAACACTCAACCACTTAAATGATGTTTCTGAAACAATGGTATTAAGTCCTGTTTGCATAAGTCTTTGTTGCGCTTCTTGGTGATTAAGACCTGTTTCTTGAGAAGATGAGAGTTCTTGTAAGGTCTCGGCTGTTGTTCGTAAATGCCAGAAATATTCTTCTTTTTCCATAAACCATCACATAAGACAACGTGCTAAAGGATATCTTAATACTATCTGAAGAGAGTTGATTTATAAATATTTTTAAAAGAATTTGATAAAAGATAAAAAAAAGTTAAGAAAAATTTACTACTACATAAAAACAAAAGAAATACACTCCGGCATAAACGGCTTTGTCCGGAAAGGAATGCATTTGTATACTGCGAAGAATTATTCTCGCTCTGCTCAAAAGAATTTATCAACAAATGAACTCGCAACACAAGTGTTGCTCATGCTGTCATGCTCTTTTTGAGCATAACACAACGCTATTTTACGCTGTAAAAGCGTAAAATTTGTTTGTCTAAAAAAATCTTCAAGGCAGTATACCAAATTATTCTGGACGAAGCCGCATAAACTAAACACTAATAAACTACTAGTTCTTAGTAAAACTACATGAAAAAAGTTAATCAATTGCAAATTAAGTGGTATAAGGCATTATTTCCCATTATTCTGCTCATCATATTTTTTGTTGCTTACAACATATTTCCTAATCTAAATTTAGGTCTAGAAGACGAATTACAAAATACGCTTCGAAAAATTTTGTTAAGTATTGTTTTCTTACTTGGCGGCTGGACTATCAACAAAATTATTAATCTACTTATCAAACAGAGTTTACGTCGACATGACATCACTAAACAAGATAATCTTAAAGAGAGGTCCATTCTTACCCGAATGCGATATGTACGCATTATTATTAATATCATCATCATTCTTATCTCACTTGCACTCGCACTTCGCCAGTTTGAAGGTATGCGTCAATTAAGCACAAGCATTCTTGCATCAGCAGGTATTATTGGTATTATGCTTGCGTTTTCAGCGCAAAAAATTCTTGCAAACATCCTTGCAGGTTTTGAAATTGCATTCACTCAACCAATCAGAATTGACGATGTGGTTATTGTTGAAGGAGAATGGGGCAAAATTGAAGAAATTAATGCAACACATGTTGTCGTGCGTATTTGGGATCAACGACGATTAGTTTTACCTATTACTTATTTTGTAGAAAAACCATTTCAAAATTGGACGAAGACTTCTGCAGATATCTGGGGCACAACCGAATTTTATGTAGATTATAGTATGTCAATTGATGCTATGCGAAAACAACTTACTACAATTTTAAAAAAGACAAATTTATGGGATGGGAAAATTAATTCAGTTCAAGTTACTGAAACAAACGATAAAACCATGAAAGTTCGAGCATTAATGAGTGCAAAAAATTCTGGTGATGCATGGGATTTACGTTGCAAGGTTAGAGAAGAAATGATTAGGTTTCTTCAAGAAAAACATCCCGAAAAGCTTCCTCGTTTACGAGCTGAAGTTATGGGCAAACAAGCGCATTATAAAAAGTAAAAGCGAAGCTATAAAAGCAACCTCATACACACATAAGAGCTCATTCTAAATAGTATCTTAGAAGAAACAAAGCGTGCTAGTGGTAGCAAACATAAATTTATGAACAAGCTCGCAGAGCAAGAAGCACTACAACAACTAGTTGCCTCAATTGCAAATAGTATTAGCTCTTATTGTCAAAAACCTTGTGAAGCTCGATGTTGTCGCGTCGGCGAATTACTTCTAGAAAAAAAAGAAGCTGAGCAATTTACTAAAAAAACACAGCGAGAAGATAACATGTTTATTGTTCCTCTTCGACTTAAAGGTTGCGAACATCTGCAAAGTAACGCGAGTTGTGGCATATACAATGCTCGACCAAATCTTTGTCGCGATTTCCCTTTATTTCTCAAAGGCAATACGCTTCTTGTCGCTGGTTGGTGCCTTGCTGTAAAAGAAGGCTTAATTGCGCCTAAACTACTTATTCTTCAAGAAAAATACCCTGAAGTGAAGATTGTTTATATTTAAAAACCACTAAAAACCAAATTTTATAAGTTAAAGAATTTCAAATATCCTTATGAGTATAGATAAAATAAGAAAAGATAAAAAGACAAAAGAATTAGTTATTGAGGGATTCTGGCGAGATTATGATACGAGAAACACAATTCACAACATTAAATCATTTAATGAAATGATTAATGAATTAAAAGCTGCAGAAATGCATCCTGTAGCAGATGGATATATTAACGAATTAAAAGAAATTCATAAAAATAATGATGATTACGACCAAATAACAGGTAAAGTAAAACCCGGTACTCAAGCTGAGTTTGCAAGAAATTACTTAAAAGATGCAGGAATCAAAGAACACGAATTGCACAACCCCTTACATGAACAACATAAACATATAATATTAGAACAAAAATTAAATGCATCAGGAGAATTTCCAACAAAATATGCAGCAAAATTACTTACTAAAATTCCTGGATTTGAAAAAGAGTATGATATTAATGGACACGACATAACATTAACTTACAAAGGAAGGAAAAAAACATTAATGGGTGGCTCTGGACAAACTGGACAAACAAATAAAAATGCTGTCGATAGCGTAATTAATGCAATGGTCGAACGAGACGTTAAACTAGAACACATTCACGAAGAAAATAAAGATAAAAGAAGAGATTCATTAAAAAAACTATTATATGAAAACAATTAAAGAAGTACAACTGAATAATTATCACTTAATTTTTTTTCTAAAGACTTAGTATGATCTTTACCACCAATATGCATCACATTAAAAGAATTATTTTTTATTTGAGAATCAATATAATTTGCGGTAAATCTTTCTCGCTCCTCAGTATAAATCTTATCTAAAGCATCAAAAATATCTTCCACATCAGATAAACCATTAAGATAAGTAGAAACAGGTCCGTCAATTAAACTATTCTCCGACCAAGTTAGCGGTTGTAAATAATTTTTAATCTGTTCTTCAGATAAAGATTCAGGACCATCTTCAGGTTGATTTCTAATCCAATTAATAAGGTAACCTGCAAAAGTGTCTCTATAATCAGAAGCTAGAACTGCAAGGTTATTTACTTTAGCTATATTTACTAAAGGAGTTATTCTTCCAAAAACAAGTCCGTCTCCAGGGCTATAAGCATCAAAAGCAGATTGATATTTATTAAATTCTGCCTCCAAAGATAATGCTTGAATCTTCTTCTCAACACTCAATTGTTTAATCAAATGTATCCCCTTTAGCCTATCAGAAGAATTGTCATGAGTCTCGCCATACAGATAAATAGTATTCATTAAATATCATGAAATTCATAAGAGTTTATAAATACTACCTTCTAGTGACAATTTGTTTCGTAGAATAACCCGTCAAATAAGCCAAAAAAAACAACCATTATTGACCAAAAAAACATTCTTAGCTATATATAACAAAACCTTTTTATAAAGGGCTCCACTTTAAAGATATACCATGTTAGACATGAAATTTGTATTGGAAAACACCGACGTCGTAAAACAAGCAGTTAGCGACCGAGAAAAGGATGTTGATGTAGACAGACTTATCACTGTCTATAAAGAGCTCAACACCGTTAAAAAAGAAGTAGAGCTCCTTCGAAAAACACGCAACTCCTCCTCCGAACAAATTAACAAACTCAAAAAAGCAGGCGAGAATGCTAATGCTATGATTGCTGAAATGAAAGACGTAGCAGCAGAACTCAAAGAAAAAGAGCCACAACTCAAAGACTTACAAGAAGAATTTGACACGCTTCGTTACGCGCTTCCTAATATTCTTGATGACCGTGTTCCTCGAGGAAATGAAGACCGAGAAGAATTCGTTGGGGGCACAAAACCAGCATTTGACTTTGAAGGAAAAACCAATTGGGATCTCTTAACTGACCTTGGTCTTGCTGATTTCAAACGAGGTATAAAGGCTGCTGGCGATAGAGGTTGGGTATTAATGAGTAACGGCGCTCGACTCGCAAGAGCTATTACTAACTTCTTACTAGACTTTTGGCGAAAGAAAGGATATTATGAAATAATCCCACCATTTTTCGTGAACGAAGAAAATCTTTACATCACTGGTCATTATCCTGGTGGCGAAAAAGAAGTCTACAAAACTGAAGACGGAAAAGTTTTTGTTGGAACTGCAGAAATATCTATTATGGCAGTCTATGCTAACGAAGTCTTTAACAAAAAAGATCTCCCGCTAAAACTTATGGCTTACACGCCTTGTTTTCGTCGCGAGGCAGGAACACATAAAGACGACAAAGGACTTTATCGAACCCACCAGTTTGACAAAGTAGAACTTATTCATATCTCTACAAAAGAGAAAATTATGGCTGAGTATGAAGCACTCTTTGAAGAAATGAAAGAACTCTATTCAACATTAGAGCTTCCCTTTAGAATGATTACGCTTCGCGCTAATGACATGGCAGGAAAAGCGTCTATTGAGCGAGATATGGAAGTCTGGCTTGCAGGTGAAAAGCGTTGGGCGGAAGTTGGCAGTATTGGAATGACTACGGACTTTCAAACACGTCGTGGAAACATTAAATGTGAGGGTGATGGCGTGAAAGAATATGCGCACTCTTTTTATTCAACTGGCGGTGTTGCAAACAGAATTATGATTGGCATTTTAAACAATTTCCAACAAAAAGATGGCAGCGTAAACATTCCAAAAGTTTTGCAATCATACATGGGTGGCCAAGAGAGATTATAAGTACAGTACGTAAACATATTTCTTTTTTGTTTTTTCTTTTTATTTGATTCTGTTCGTCTTATTTGATTTTATTTAATTTTATTTCACTTTTCGTTTTTCTTTCATTTAATTTATTTCTTTTATTATATCTTCACACATAAAAAAAGCCACATACATACAAAAACAATCTTATAAAAAAATGATTATTAAAAAAATTCTTAAGAAATCTTTAAAACAGTATACCGAACTTATCTTATTAAACACGTCTCTTAAGTATACATGCTTTAAAATTCAATAAAAAACCTAAATACCATGAAGCACATAATAATTAGGTGCATGCATACCCACATCACTCATACTAGTGTTAAAGAGTACGATTACTTGATAATATGTTCCATCAAAAGCATAGTCTACCAGATGACCTTGTTCTTTAAAACCTTTCATAAGATTCATAATAGCGTTTGCATCTAAATGTTCTTTTTGACTTAATGCGCCTGAAACTTGTTCTCGTGCGTGTCTATTTGCTGCTTTTGCTATTGCTGTTGCATCAGCTCCCGCACCAACTTCACCAGCCGGAATTTTACAAAATACTGCAAATCGATTATGATACGTATACACGCCCTGTTGTAAATCTCGTTTTGCTATGTGCGACCACAAACCATAAAAACCATTTCCATGCGTCAGATTTTTCCTAATTTGATGTGCTTTGTGAGCAAGTATGGAAAGGCCAAGGGAATCGCAAGTCTGAATGTATTGGTTGACCGTTTTAATAGCATCAAGATAATCATTATGATGTAATGCTCGTTTTTCTAAACTATCAATTTTATGCAGTCCATCATAGATTGCGTGTCTATCAGTCTCGGTTAATTCAACAGTGTTTTTAGTTTCTAATCGGTGTAATGTCGAACGCAATTCCATAGCATTTTGACCGTGAAGTGCTGAAAGCGAAATAAGACCTGCTAAAAGCATAACAAGCTTATTTCGAGAAAATCTTCCTCGTTTCACGTCATGAGAAACTTCTTTTGTAAAATCATGTTCTAATTTTTGAATATCATGTTTTGCACGTTTACTACCAGTCACAATAAATAACACCTCCAAGAGACCATTACTCTAATCACTAATAGGTGTATTTATAATTGTTTCGTTACTTTATCAAGAACTCTTGACATTCATCTTTTTATACTACCACAACTTTCCTTTCAGGTATGAATATCGAGCAACAAATCCTTAAAAAACTCATGTACAACAAAGGCATGAGCTATAACCGACTTCGAGATGAAGTGCCTTCTAACAAATTCGCGTATTATCTTAATAAGCTCGCAACTGAAGGCATCATTAAAAAGACAGGTGAAAATTACGAGCTCACCCCCGAAGGTATTCACCTTGTTGCATCTATTGATGGACAGGACATCAAAGAAAAAAAGAAACCCATTGTGTGTACCTTCATTCTCGGATATGAAAACGGCAAGATTCTACTTAACAAACGAGAGAAACAGCCCTTCATGGATTACGTTGGTGTGCCCGGTGGCAAGGTCGAATTCGGCTCACTCCTCCCCGAGGAAGCCGCTCGAGAGTTCTTAGAAGAAACAGGTTTAACTGCAGAAAAGTTTGAGCTCAAACATATCACTAATTATCGAACATATGATAAACCAACGGGCGAACTCACGCATCATGTCATTGGTTTTTTCTTTTTAGCTACAGGTATTACTGGAGAACTTAAAGACCGTACTCGCGAAGGGAGTAATTTTTGGACAACAGTAGAAGAAACCAAAAAGATGCTTATGTATCCTGATTTTCCTTCGTTTAGTACAGCACTTTTAGAAGGTAAAGAAATCACCTTTGCACAGGCCGATAGGTTCGCAGAAGACGGGCATTTTGTAGGCATTACATTTCTTAACGACTAGTTTTAGGTAACAAGCCATGACGTAGATTTCTTGGAAGGGTTGTATAATACAAGAATACCAAGTAACTTACACCAATAATAACTGGTATCCACATGCGCATCCACAATGCCGCACTCGTTGCAAAAAGTAGTATGAGAAAAACTGAATACGCAGCACCTACAGGCAGTCCTTTTGGAAAGAAAAGTCGAAGCAAGAGTATTCCTATGGTTCCTGAGAACAGCCATCCTGCAAAATTAAGTAATGGGACTCCATAATAGATTCCTTCTGTTGCCCACACCCAAAATCCTAGTCCTGTATTCACCGGATCAAGCACTAAATCAACAACAACAAGAAGTAGCGGCGCTAGCACGAGTGCTCGCTTTGGCCAATGTTGTTTTGTAAATGCCCAAACGCCAAAAACAAGTGGCGGCCAAGCAAAAAAAACTGTCCAAGGAATAACACCTAGTTTTGCGCCAATTGCTGTTCCGTACGTGAACGGCGTGTAGGGAAAGCCCGTGAGTACGCCTATCATTTCTATACCTAAGGAAAAAATGCCTATCGTAAGAATGGCAAGCAGTCCTCGTGTTCTATTTGTTTGTAATGCAACACCAAATGCAGGTAAAGCTAACAACACAATAAATGCTGAAGAAACAATGGAGATATGATATTCTGGCGGTAGAACTACTACAAAAAAAGTCATACAAAGCACAAGTACTATTGCAATGAGAACACCGAGTCGTCTATCCAAGCGCGCCACCTAAAAATAAGACGAAGCCCATAAAACCATTAATATAAGGAAAGAACCAATAGACTTTCTCAAGATTAAATGTTTTTGGAAAGAGCATAACAAGTGTGCAAAGTAAAGGATAGATAAAAAGTAAGAACGTCCACCAAGCTGTTGTGTTTACTACAAAAACAACTGTTATTATCCAATACAATGTAGTCAACCAAAGAGCGTTGGTTCGTCCCAATAAGACTGCAGTAGTAAGTAGGTTTGCTTGTTTGTCTGCTGCGATATCTGGTACCGCGCTAAACAAATGCATTCCTGCAGTCCATGCGCCTGCTGCAGCAATCACCTGCCAAGGTGGCGCACTTCCTGTTATCTGCACATATGCGATAAATCCTGGCATGACGTAAAGAATGTTAGAGAGCGAGTCAATGAGTGGTCTTGCTTTAAAGCGTAGTGGTGGCGCGCTGTAAAAATAGGATAAGAAAAACCATAACAGCCAAAAGACTAGTGTTGCAGGCGTATACCAGACAAGCATAAGAATGACACCAAGAAGAGTTGAAAGCAACAGCCAACGTCGAAGAATTTTATCATCTCGTCGTGCTAGTTTATGTTCTTTTGCTCCTTTTTTTTCATTGTATTTGTCGGTATCTCTATCATACCAATCATTCACCCCATACAAGAAAATATTTGCAAAGAAGATAAAATAGAGAAGATGCAAAACGAATTGAAGTGATAAAACATCAGTAAGTTGCGTCATACCTAAAACAAAACCGACAAGGTACGTGCCTCCTAAATAAAGCCAGAAACGCGGTCGTGAAATTTTAAGTATGGTTTGTAGGTTCATGAATTTCTCTCCAAAACATATTGTAATAACGCAGTTAATGTTTCTTTTCCTTGAATGGAAACAAGGAGTTGGGCGATAAGTTCTTCTGCTTGTGTTCTTGCGGTTGTAGTAATTTCCTGAACGGATGTAGTAACATCATATTTTTCTAAAAGCTCATGAAAGAATGCTACGTCTTGCGCGTTTATTTTTCCTGAATGTTGTATTCTTGCAAGTTCTTCTTTTTCTTGCTGGGTTGCTTGTGCTACAAGTGTAGCGTAATAAATTGTTTTTTTACCGGTAACAATATCTATACCTATACTCTTTCCAAGAACATCTCCATCCCCATAGAGTCCTAGCTCATCGTCTTTAATTTGAAAGAGTATGCCGATATGTTTTCCAAGTGTTTCTAATTGTTGTAATATATTTCCTTGTTGCCTTGCTACAAGCGCTCCTAAAGTGAAGGGTAAACAAAACGTGTACATGGCTGTTTTATGCTCATACATGGAGAGTATTTCTTTTTGTAGAGGAATAATATCTGCTAATCCCCAATAGACATCTTGCATTTGTCCCAAGCCCACAATTGCTATTCGTTTGCTAAAAAAGTCGATAATATGTGCATTATTTGTTTTTGCAAGAAGTTCATAAGCTAGAAAAATTGCTAAATCCCCAAGACAAATGCTCATACTCATCCCGAAATGTCCTGCTGCAGGAATGTTTTTTTCTTCTCCAAATAATTCGTATTGTTTATGTAGTGCAGGCATGCCTCGTCTGATTGCATCATTATCCATGATATCGTCATGAGCAAGCAGTGCTGCTTGTATGAATTCCATTGCTGCTGCAACGGGTAATGCGTCTTGCTCCTCTACTCCAAAAAGTTCTGCTGTAGAAAGAACAAAAGCGCCTCGCACCATTTTTCCTTTACTTATGAAAACTTTGAGTCGCTTTATAGCATCAGGCCCCCACGCATTAATAGTAGCCCATTCCTCATGCTTCTCTTCTAAGAACTCATCTATGTACACAAGTATTCGTTCTCTTTTTTTATTTAGCAACGTTTTGATGTCCATGCTTTCACCTTGTTTCTGAGTGCAAACCATAAAAGCAGTTGTTTTGATGGTTTTACTTTTTTCTTGTAAACAATAAAAGGATCTTTTCGTAGTTGATTTGCTGTCCAAGCGTATGCATCGCTTGCTGTTTTTACCGGTACATACATACATCTCGGCAAATCCTTAAATACATATGCGGCTTTTGTTTGCCAAACCATGTAGCGCGTGAGTTCTTCATACATAAGATTCTTAAAAAATGCTGGTTTTGCTCTTGCTTCTTCATAGGATAAATTCTTAAGAAAATGTTTATCCAAAACTTCTTGTGGTATGTATTGTCTACCGAGTTTGTTATCTTCAGAAATGTCTCGAAGCCAGTTGATGTATTGCATTGCTTTACCAAGGAGTTGTGCTTCTTTGTTTAGTTTTTTTGGTAGATTAAAGATGCGCGCCATAAACAATCCTATGACTTCTGCTGAGCCATGGATATACTTATCAACATCAGCAAATGTCCTAAATGGTTTGGGAGAAATATCGTGCTCCATAGCAGAAAGAAACGATCTAATATTCTCCACAGAGAATTGTTTTCGTTGCGTGAGTAAAACAAAATTCTGAATGATTGGTTGCTCACTTTTTCCTGTGCGCAGTGCTTTTAAGGTTTCTTTTTTAAAAACTAAGAAGTCTTTTTTTTGTGATGGTATGGTATCAACAAAGTCATCAGCAGTGCGAGCATATGCATACAACGTGAACACATCATCTCGATAAGGTTGTGGAAAGAATTTACTTGCAGCGTAATAGGTTTTGCTTCCTCGTTGAAAGATTTTTTCTTCTTTATTTGTTACCACGCTTTGCCACCTCTTGAGCAAGTATCTCTGCTGCAATAATTACCATGGGTACCCCTATGCCTGGATGCGTGTATTGTCCAACAAACCAGAGATTTTTTACTTTCTTATTTTGCATGCGCGGTCGAAAAAGTGCTGTTTGTCGAAGCGTATGTGCTAAACCCAGTGCAGTTCCTTGAAATGCGTTATAGTCTTTAATAAAATCATTATGGGCAAAGAGTCGCTGCACAATGATGTGTTTTTTTATTTGTTCACCAGTTACGTCTTCCATGCGAGAAAGTATCATATCAGCATATGCTTCTCGTTTTGTTTCATCATCCTCTAACCCTGCGGCAACCGGCACAAGAACAAAAATATTTTCTTTTCCCTTGGGCGCGACAGTCTTATCTGTTTTTGATGGGCAACAAACGTAAAATGAAGGATGCTGTGGCCACGCTGGCTTTTCAAATATTTCTCTAAAGTGCTCTTGCCAGTCTTCTTCTAAGAATAACATGTGATGCTCAAGTCCTTTTATTTTTTTATTTAGTCCTAAATACATGACAAATCCTGATGGCGCTACTGTTCTTGATTTCCAATACTTATCAGTATATGATTGATACTTTGGTTTGAGAAGTTGTTGTTCAACGTGATGGTAGTCTGCATTGCACACAACAATATCTGCTTTATATATTTTCTTTGGCGTTTTTACGCCTTTTGCTTTCCCTTCTTCTACAAGTATGTGTTGTGCGGACGTATTAAATGCAAACGTGACACCTAGTTCTTGTGCTAAGTCGTAAAGTGCTACTGCAAGGGCGTTCATACCACCTTTTGGATACCACACACCTAAATTAAAATCAACATGAGACATAAGGGAATAAAGTGCAGGTGTGTTTTTTGGGTCTCCACCGAGAAAAACAACGGTGTATTCAAGTATTTTTTTGAGTCGGTCATTACTAAAATATCTGCTGGCGTATTTATCTAGTGATGCAAAGAGTCGCATGCGAAGACCAGCTTTTGCTAGTTTGGGGTCAAGCATATCTTTTAGGGACGTATAGTTTTTGTAAATGAATTTACTCATAGCGGTTTGGTATTGGTACTGGGCTGCATCAAGGTACGTTTGCAATTTCTCACCAGCGCCTTTTTCGTAACGTTCAAAAAGTTCCTTATTTGTTGCTAAGTCTTCTCGAATAGTAACAACATCGTCCTTACCAAAATACATTTTGTATGCAGGGTCCAGTCGAGTAAGGGTAAGATAATCTTCTGGTCGTTTACCAAATTGTGCGAAGAATTTTTCAAAGATATCTGGCATCAAATACCACGAAGGACCCATGTCAAAAGAGAATCCTTGCTCAGTATACAGTCGAGCTCGCCCACCAGGTTGGTCAAGTTGCTCAATAACAGTCACCTTATAACCTTCCTTTGCGAGAAGACACGCAGTTGCTAACCCACCAAATCCAGCCCCGATAAGTAACACCGATTTCTTTGTTCCCATAAATATCCCTAATAATTGCGTTTAGAAACTTATTATATATAAAATAAGTAGTAAAAACTAATAAAAAAAATTAACTAAGAATAAATAATAATAGTTATTTATTTACGTACAGACTCTATATTTAAAAAGGAGTACATAGTTTTAAATTAACCACTCAGTAAGTGCAAAAAATCAGAAGTTTAAACAACTTATATAAATCATAAATACAACCATAGTCTTATGATAAAAAAACAACGTTGCAAATGGTGCACCCAAGATAAAATTTATATTGATTACCACGACAAGGAATGGGGAAAGCCAGCACATGATGAAAACAAACTTTTTGAATTACTTATTTTAGAAGGCGCGCAAGCAGGTCTTTCTTGGCTTACCGTTCTTAAGAAGCGAGAAAATTATAGAAAAGCATTTGATAACTTTAACCCAAAAAAAGTTACAACCTATAATGAAAAAAAAGTACAAGAACTGCTCACCAACGAAGGCATCATTAGAAACCAACATAAAATTCGCTCAGCTATTCGTAACGCCAAAGTCTTCTTGGAAATTCAACAAGAGTTCGGGTCCTTTGACAATTACATCTGGCAATTTGTAAACAACAAACCAATTAAAAATCACTTCAAAGACGCATCTGAACTTCCAACTAAAACAATCCTTTCAGATAAAATATCAAAAGATTTACAAAAAAGAGGCATGAATTTTGTGGGTTCAACAATTATATATGCTTATATGCAGGCAATCGGCATGGTCAATGACCACACGCAAGATTGTTTTTTGTATAAAAAATAATAACTAATAATAACTTGCGGATTTGTAAAAGCCAAAGAAAAAAAATTAAATAAGTAGTACAAAAAGAAAAATTATTCTTCAATATATTCTTTGCACTCTGGTTCTTCCATCAGTTCGGAAGGACAATGTTTTCTGGTGCACGCTGCTAGCTCACCATCATTAACAAAGCAGACATTACAGCCATCAAACCAGGTTTTGCAATTCAAAGGAATATCTGCAATTTCTTCTTGACTAGATGAAATTGAGTTTTCAAAACTTAAACAGGTTGGTTTTGTGTAGCTTGCTGGTTCGCAATAAATTTCGGTGCAAGCAGTTGTCGCTCCATTCTTTACAACACAAGTATTACAACCATCAAACCAAGAAGTGCATCCAGATGGTATTTGAAAATAGTCTTGAGAAGGTGCATTTATATTAAACTCACAAACAAAGACGCATTGCTTCGTGCAAACGAGCGCGTTTGGATCATTGCGACAGGCTAAAGCAAAAGAGTTAAAATTACCTCCTAATTGCTCACAATCAACCTGACTAATACCTTCGCATTCCGCTGAAGTTGCAATCCAATTACCTCCAAGAACTTCACAAGATTGTACTAAAGCCGTCATGCTTTTTGTAACATTTATCAGTTCTGTGAATGATTGATTACCATAGAAACATTGTAAAGGATTGCTTTCTATTATTGTTCCTCCCATTATAATGCATTCTTCAAAATCAGTTAAAACGCCATCAGTGCTTGATTGCAGAGTTAACGCGCAAGCCACCAAGAGTAAACTAATTCCCGAAAGTAACAAAATAAAAATTGTTTTTTTCATACATATCACCTTAAAATAATTAATTTAACAAAACACTACCTATATAAATTCATTCTAAGCTACAATTCTAATTAAAGCTATACTCATTAAAAACTATAAAAAAATAATGCTCTGCGGCCAATATACTCAAAATAGAATCCATTAAAATAAAAAAAGAAATAAAAAAATTAAAAAAATTATTGTTCTACAAATAATGTTTCAACAACATCAGAACAGAACTCCCGCATGTTATCTAAAACAAGAAAAGCAAAATCTTCATTATTTTGATAGTGCAAAGAAAGATTTAAGAGTTCTTCTTGGGTAAAACCATATTCTTCTGCATATACAGCTGCATTACTCATTGCTGCAAGTAACGCCTCTTGATCTTCCTTAAGCCCTGCTTTTGTAACTTCGCAACCTATTTTTGCTTCTAACTCAGCATAGGTAATCATCACATCATCTACAAAAGAATCATCTGCAACCACCTTATTTGCAACAGATAAGTCATCAAATTCGCTCGTCTCAGGATTACTAGTACATCCTGTTAGAACAAGAATAATAACTAATAGTCCAACTACTATTGTTGTTTCCATTGCAATCATTCAACCACGTTACTATATGAATATGCCTTTAAAAAAGAGGCTCTGCTTTGAAAAAAAGAGTATATTATCTTAAAGATGCCTCAAAAGCACTCTTAAAAAAATAAATAATCAACAAAAAAATAAACTAGAACAAAAAAAGAAAACAATTTATAAAAGGTACTCATCAAAAATACTTTATGGGAAAAAATGTGGCTTTAGTTTTATCAGGTGGCGGTGCTCGAGGTTTAGCTCATATCGGCGTTATTCAAGAACTTGAAAATCAAGGATTTAACATTACATCAATAGCAGGAACATCTATGGGAGCAGTTATTGGAGGATTCTACGCTGCAGGAAAACTAGAGGAGTATACATCATGGATGAAAACACTTGATAAATTAAAAGTGTTTAAACTCGTCGATTTTACGTTCAGTAAAAGCGGACTTATTAGAGGAGATAAAATATTTAGAGCGATGAAAAAATTTATTCCTGATATTCCTATTGAACAATTAAACATCTCTTTTAGCGCAGTTGCAGTTGATATTATCAAACAAGAAGAAGTTATTATTAAAAAAGGTAGTTTATATCATGCGATGAGAGCTTCAAGCGCCATTCCAACAATTATTACTCCTGTAAAAACAAAAGATCAAATTCTTGTTGATGGCGGTATAATAAGCAACATACCTGTTCACGTAGTTAAAAGGCATAAAGATGATATATTAATAGTAGTTGATGTTAATGCAAAAATACCTTTTAAAGAACCTAAAACAATCTCTACAACAAAAGTTACAACATACAAAAAAAAGTTAAAAATTTTTCGAAGAGAATTAAAAAAAATTACCAAAACCAGTACAAACAATTTAAACTATTTCAAATTACTTTCAAAAACCATTGATACGATGATATGTTCTAATAACGAATTGTTACTCAAAAACTATTCGCCAGACATAATCATTAAAGTTTCTAAAAAAGCAAGTACGCTTTTTGATTTTTATAAAGCAGAACAACTCATTGAAATTGGTCAAACAGCTGCAAAAAAATATTTAAAAAAAATACAGTAAAAAAAAATAAATTATTTTTTGCAACAAATATTAAAGACGTCTTTATAGACCTGCTAATAGTTTAAAGACAACTATTGCTGGCCATACAAGCGCTTTAATAACTCCCCAAAGGCCATTCCAAAAGCCAGTTGCTGTTGAAATATAATAGGCTGCTGCGCCAACAAAGCCAATAAACCAAATAAATCCACCAGTATGATTTGAAGGGTCATGTTGTTTTCGTGTTTTTTTATGTTTACGTATTACTCCTTGAACACTATTCTCCAATCCTTTTTGCACACCTTTTTCTACAGCATTCTCTATTGCGGCTGTTGAATTTGCTTTTGTTCCAGCAGATTTCTTTGCTGTTTTTTTCGTTGGACTAACCTTTTTCTTTGTTAAAGACGATTTTTTAGTTACCATAAAAATTTTTTAATTAGTTAAAGTTTAAATAATTATCCACTACAAAAAACTATGTAGCTCCTGCAAAAAATGCTACCAGCAAACTAAGCAAAATATTTCCTAAAATTAAAGGAAGTATAAGAAAGGTATATTTATAGCGAGAAACGCCTAACGTTACCATCAAAATATCATTTGGCAGAGGTGTGAGTCCTGCATACACAAAAGTAACAACGGGCACGACCCAAGACGGTTGTTGATTTAACCAATTTGAAAATTTTAGCGTGATTCTTCTTGCTTTTGTTGCAAGACTTTCCTGACCTTTTTTCCCTAAATAGTAAAAGAGACTATCGCCAATCGTTATGCCTAATCCTCCTGCAATACCTAACAAAAAAGGGTTTGCTCCACCCAGAGCAAAGGCAGTAAGGCTAGTATAAAACGTTGCAGAGGTGAGCGTAGAAACACCACCAACAGTTCCTATAATAAAAAGAACCAAATAGATGTTTTGCGCGCCAATAAGCGAGACAATTCGCTGAGGACCTATAAAATACAAAAGTAAGCTCCAAAGAATAAGAAATAAGAGTACTGCAAAGAATTCTACAAGATTCTTTTTCTTCATTAATAAGCTCTAAAAGGATGAACATATAAAAAACCTTTGCTCTTAGGACTCCATTCAAAAATAAACATTTGAAAGAGAAAAAAAATAAAAAACAATTAATTCAGCGCATTTATTTGTTCTTCTAAGACTTGTGCCATTGCTATTTGTTGATCAAGTTGCGCGCCTGTAACATCGAGCACTTCACCCAAATATTCATTGTAATTGCAATAAAAAGCAATATAATCTTCAACAGGTGGTTTACTTCCTGCTTCCTCAGCCTTTGTTATCGCATACATTTTCTCCGTTACTTGCCCAGCATAGTCACCCATCGCGCCCGCAATATCATTACCGAAATTAAAGTTAGTACTAGTTTTAGTAATACCGACAAGCTCATTATTTTGATAGGTTAAGGTTGTTGTTGAAGAAACTAAACTTGCTCCTTTAGCAACATAAGTAATAGCGCTAGAAATAATTCCGCCCATGCGAAGTGCTGAATCAATAATAAACATATTCGTTACATCTGCAAGCGCGTTTAAACATTTTGCATTCGCATCAAGTTTTTGCGCATTCACTTCTTGTCGATACCCATTTAAATTCTTCACATTTGTTGAAATTTCCGATTGTAAAGCAATTAATTCTGCTTGTTGCGCTGCAATTTCTGCATCGTTTCGTACACATTCACCAGCACTACAGGTTTGTGGAAAATCAAAACCAGCAATAGAATCAGTTATTGCTCCGCAATCAGTATCAAACGTATCTATGCATTCGCCCTTTCGAGGGTTACAACCTTGTTCCCACTTCACATCACCCTTGCAAATTGCGTGGCATTCGCTATCATATTGACAATCCCCCTCAATTGCTGTTTCATCATCTTCATCATCTGCAAGTTCATCATAATCAATTAGAGAAAGACAAGATTTTTTTGCGTAGTCATCTTCCATTAATTCGCATGCATCTGGATTATTATTCTCTAGCGCAACTCCTCTCAGACAAACATCCGGAGCACTGGCGCGAAGACAAATAGATGGTTTATTCTTTTCTGTGGCAGATTCCTGTTTTGTTTGACCACCCCAATGAATATGACAAGCAGATAAAAACAACATACAACAAATTAATAAAACAAAAAATACTAGCGACAATTTTGATTGTTTTCTCATAATAACTCCCCTAAAGGTAATTTTCTAGGAAATAATTATAAAAAACTTTCTAAAAAAGAACAAAATCTGCGAGCACAAAGCCTAAAAATACAGAATTAAAAATGAAGAGTCCACCACAAGGTGTGGTAGACAGATAGCCCCTCCCGGATTCGAACCGAGGTCCAGGGACATTTCCAGCGGAAATGCCCTTTAAACAAGAGACGTTAGCCGCTTCCAAAATCCCCGATGATTGGCCACTACACTAAGGGGCTCTAATAAATTCCAGATGCAGAGCTTCTAGAACAACTCTGGATACTCGCAAGCCATTTATAAAGATTTCTTTATACAACACCTTTTCCTCCCATAATGTGTTCGAATGGCAAAATCCCTCAATCTCAATTTAGACAAGTCAAAATCAAGTCTGAAATCACCTTTTAAAACCAGCTTCGCAAAATGCAGAAATCTTCCTAATTGCTCTAACTCTTCGCAAAACTTCGCAGTTCTCACAGATAAATTCGGCAAAATATCTGAAGTAGTTAATTTTACTTCAAAAAATTCAACATCTAACACGAATTTCATTTCAACACTCTTTTTTCGCAAAATATCAAAATATTCTCGTTTCCCTGTATAAACTTTAGTTTCAGGAATGCTAAAATAAATAATATCAATTGCAGACCAATATGTGTCAATAAGAGGAACCAAATCAATAATATAAGAAATATCAAATTTTTGAGAAGAAACTAGATGGTCAAAACTAACATAATCACTACAACGATAAACAAAAAACGTATGAAATTTCTTTTGAAGTAATCTTACAATAAAAGGTTCAACTAAATTAGGAATAGTTCGAACTACTTGATCTTCAGATAAATGATTAATGTAAATCATCAACTAAGAAAAAACCAAACTAATTAAATAACTCTTTGAAGAAAAATACGAAAATATTTCAAGTTCAGTCTACAAGCGTGAAATAAATTCTCCTACGTTTTGCTCCTCGATTTTCAAACTTGAGAAATTTTATGCCTTTTATCTCAGACGTGTTATTCAAATGAGTCCCGCCACAAGCACTTTTATCAAAACCAATAATATCTACCACACGGACTTGTTTTATCTCATCTGAGAATCCTTTGAGTAAAGTAAATAATCCTGGATCTTGTTCTGCTTCTTCT